>JAJQGP010000174.1:0-19049 GCA_021200475.1 Lachnospiraceae bacterium | reverse complement strand
GAGTTTCCTGCGTTGTGGTGGTTTGTGTGTGCGTTGCTTGAGTTTGTGCGGTGGTTTTTTGGTGTGGATGTTCCTGGTGTGGTGCTTCTTGCTGCGGAGCTTCCGTCTGTGGAGCTTCTGTCTGCGCAGCGGTTTCTGTCTGTGCAGTGGTTTCTGTCTGCGGAGCTTCCGTCTGTACAGCGGTTTCCGCCTGGGAAGCCTCCGTTTGCGCTGCAGTTTCAGTCTGTGTTGCTTCCGTTTGTACAGAAGTCTCAGCCGGTACTGTGCTTTCTTCTGAATAGGAAGCTTGTGCCGGCAGATCGGTCTGTTCTGGCTCTGTTTCCACATAAGTCTCAGAAGAAGTGACAGTCTGTTCTGTTTCCGTTTCTACAGCTTCCGTCTGCTCCGCTTCCGCAGTCTCGTCTGCCTCAGTCTCTGCCAGGAGACCTTCTGCGATCAGACGCGCTTTTTCTTCTTCCAGTGTCTCAGCGACAGGATAGTATGTAGCGTAATCGACGTATTCTGCCTTGATGTAGCCGTAGACGTCGTTGCCTAGCGCGACCTTCATCCAGTCTTCACCGTAAAGGACAACTTCGATCTCATCGTTTTCCCTGGCAACATCGACAAGCTCGCTGTCTGTCGAAGCTTCTGCGCGGATATTCAGGTATTCTACCTTTACGGTCGCCACGTTGTAAGCAATTTCTTCCGCAATAGCGGCTGCTTCTTCGCCGGTAGCGAAGTATTCCGCTTTTACGAATCCGTGCGCGTTGCCGGAAGTGATTTCGTACCATTCTCCATCCACGGAAAGAACCGTAGCGGAACCATTGTTGTAGATTTTGGCAGTAATCTCACCTTCTGTGCTGGCTTCTGCGCGGATATTGATGTATTCCTCACACTGAGCAAAGATCAGTTCGCCTACTATAGAATCTTCCTCTTCAGACTCAGATTCAGCTTCCGTCCCGGTCTCTTCGACCGTCTCAGTTTCCGTTTCTGTCTCAGCTTCCGTTTCGGTTTCGTCTGCGGTCTCCGTTTCCGTTTCCGCTTCGGAAGCAGTGATAAGTTCTTCGTTTGCGACAGCTTCGGAATCTGTTTCCCCTTCAGCTTCCGTGACTGTCTCTTTTTCTGCCGCAAATGCGGGGAACCCCTGCGCACCCTGGAACACCAGCCCAGCCATCAGGCACAGAGAAGCCGCCAGCGACACCCTTCCCTTCATTATAGAACAAACGCCTCCTTATTAAAGTGTGTTGCATAAATTTGTATTAGTTCGCATATTGAGAATGTTACGAACTATTACAAATCTATTAATAAAAGAGCTACGCTATGATGATAACAAAAATCCAGGGAGGCGTCAATGGAACGTATGTTTCTTAACTTATTCTTAATATTTCCAGCTTCTTAAATAAAAATGAAATTTTGAATGGGATATTGAAGTCTTAGTCGTATTATGGTAAAATCAGATAGAAAATTATAAAAAAACAGAGAACTGTTGTGCAAAACAACTATTCAATCACCTGTTCCGTGGGCATTCGAGAGGGAAAGATGGGGTATGACCTGTAACGCTTCGGGCAGGTTCAGGAGAATATGAGATGAATATTTTGTTTTATCTGCTCCCCAAGAGCGATGTGGTATATGTTTATGATGATTTTACACTTCGGCAGGCGATGGATCAGATCGAAGCCGGCCGTTACAGTGCGGTTCCGATTATTACGCGCGCGGGCGGATATGTGGGAACCCTGACAGAAGGCGATATTCTGTCAGAGATCCGGCATCATGGAACCGCCGCGCTGCATGGCATGGACGGACTGAGAGTCGGGAGTATGAAACGCAGGTGGGATAACCAGCCAGTGAATATCAACTGTGAAATTGAGGATCTTGTTCAGTCATCTATGAATCAGAATTTTGTCCCCGTAGTTGATGACAATCAGATCTTTATTGGGATTGTCACACGAAAAAGTATTATTGAATATTTTTATAATCGCTACAAAACGCTTGTGTGATTCAAAAGATTGTGCTAGAATGGACGAAGATCGAGCAGAAGATGGCAGGTGTTACAGGTCACACCTGGAGCGGCTTGGAGAATGGAAAACTGGCCAGGTGCTATCTGTAATGCTTTGTTAGTGTGTAAAGGGACAGGAGAATGGGGAGAGGATTCATGAAAAACCTAAGAAAACTGGTGTTGCTTGCGGCAATGATGGTGCTGGGAGCTTTTATTTGTGTTCAGAGTGCATCTGCAAAGACGCTGACGGGTTGGCAGACGATTGACGGGTATACATATTATTATGACTCGAATGGGAATGCCACGACCGGATGGCTGAAGCTGAACAGCAAGCGTTATTATTTTAGAAAAAAAGCGGAAGAAGACGCGCCAAAGGGCAGCATGGTGACCGGATTATATACGGTGAGCGGGCGCACGTATTATTTTAACGCCAAGGGTGTCCGTCAGAAGGGCTGGCAGACCATTGACGGCGATGTTTACTATTTTGGCACTACCAGTCCACTTGGTGCGATGTACACTGGACGGCAGCAGATCGGCAGCTACTATTACTATTTTGGGACGGATGGCAGGCTGCAGACCGGCTGGGTAACGGAAAGTGGGAAAAAGTATTATTATAAGAAGGCCGGTTCTGTCGGCACTATCGGCCGGGGAGTTACCGGCTGGGTGAAGATCGGCAGCTACTACTATTATTTCAATAAAAAAGGAGTGCTGCAGACAGATAAGTGGATCAATTCAAAATACTATGTCGACAGCAATGGACGCAGGCTTGTCAGCACCGTTACGCCGGATGGATATATTGTAGACTCCAATGGGCGAAAGGTGGAGCTGGCAAGTGGCTGGGTCGAGATTGACGGCGATTACTACTATTATAAGTCCGGGGAGAAAGTCACCGGCTGGCTGAAGGTCAGCGGCAAGTATTATTACCTGGATGAGAATGGTGTGCGCCAGACCGGCTGGCTGACGATCGGCAGCAAGACCTACTATCTGAATTCCAGCGGTGTGCGTCAGACCGGCTGGGTGACGATTGACTCGAAACGATATTATTTCAATTCCAAGGGTGTGCTGCAGAAGAACACAACGATTGACGGTGTGGAGATTGATGAATATGGTGTCGCAACTACGGTCCGGGTTCTGCTGGTGGCGGGGCACGGCCAGGGAGATGTGGGCGCTTACGCAAAGATTGACGGCACTACTTATTATGAAGCAGACCTGACCCGGGAACTGGCGACGCTTGTGTATAATGAGCTGACGTCTTCTGGTAAAGATATCGCTGTGACGATGTATGATCAGGACTATAATCTGTATACAACGATGTATAATCTGACATACAAGGGCACGACAACCGGACCGTCGGTTACCTGGACAGATTACGATTATGTGCTGGAGATTCATTTTAATGCGCTTGTCACTGCGGATCTGTCCGGCAATGGAAGCTATACCGGGACGGCGATGCTGGTGCATTCGACAAAAACGGATACGACTGTTGATAAGGCGATTGTCTCTGCGATCACGAAGACCGGTTTCAAAACCTGGGGAACCGGGATTAAGCAGTATAGTACCTTGTTAAATATGAATCTCTGTACGGCGGCAGGTGTATCTTATGGCCTGCTGGAGACAGCGTTTATCAATGATAAGGATGACATGACATTCTATCTCAATAATAAATCTACGATTGCAGAAGCGATTGCGGATGGACTACTCTCTGGTTTTGGACTGTAACCGTTCCGAATCGTTGCGATCTATTTAACAGGCGCCCGGCATGGCAAAGCAGATGTCTGTGTCCGGGGGCCCATCAAACATACAGGAGCAAAAGGCATGAAGAAAAGAGTTTTATCATTACTGGTTGACAATACTTCCGGCGTTCTTAGCCGTGTGGCCGGGCTTTTCAGTCGGCGCGGCTACAATATCGACAGTCTGACTGTGGGTGAGACGACGGACCCCCGCTATTCCAGGATGACAATTGTGGCGAGCGGCGATGAGCAGACGCTGGACCAGATCACCAAGCAGCTCGCGAAGCTGATCGATGTGGTGGATATTAAGATCCTGGACGATGCGGCGAGCGTCTGCCGTGAACTGATCCTTGTGAAGGTGCGGGTGGATGTACATGAGCGGCAGGATATTATCACGATGGCAAATGTTTTCCGCGGCCGGGTGGTCGATGTCGGGGCAGATTCCCTGATCATTGAACTGACCGGACAGCAGTCGAAGCTGGACGCTTTTTTGCGCCTGCTTGACGGGCACGAGATTCTGGAACTTGCCCGTACCGGTATTACGGGACTTTCCCGTGGTTCCGATGATATACGGTATCTCTGATCAGAGATATTTTGTTATGATTCCGATTGATAGAGGGAAACCTTTATTCATATACGTAATGCTTTCGAACAGCAGCCACAGAATATGGTTTCTGTTCGGGATTGTTACAACAAATATTTTATAGAAATGTGAGGAATACGAAAATGGCAGCAAGAATTTTTTATCAGAAGGACTGCAACCTTTCTCTTCTGGAGGGAAAGACGATTGCAATTATCGGCTATGGCAGCCAGGGACATGCACACGCACTGAATGCGAAGGAGTCCGGGTGCCACGTAATTATTGGCCTGTATGAGGGCAGCCGTTCCTGGCAGAAGGCTGTAGATCAGGGTTTTGAGGTTTACACAGCAGCAGAAGCTGCAAAAATGGCTGATATCATTATGATTCTTATCAATGATGAGAAGCAGGCGGCAATGTACAAGAAAGACATTGAGCCGAATCTGGAAGAAGGCAATATGCTGATGTTTGCGCATGGCTTCAATATCCATTTTGGCTGCATCGTACCGCCGGCGAATGTGGATGTGACGATGATCGCGCCGAAGGGCCCGGGTCATACTGTTCGCAGCGAGTATCAGGCTGGCAAGGGCGTTCCGTGCCTGGTAGCAGTTGAGCAGGACGCGACAGGAAAGGCTCTGGATATCGCTCTTGCGTATGCACTGGCGATCGGCGGAGCGAGAGCGGGCGTGCTGGAGACCACCTTCCGTACAGAGACGGAGACCGATCTCTTTGGTGAGCAGGCTGTACTCTGCGGTGGTGTCTGCGCTCTGATGCAGGCAGGTTTTGAGACGCTTGTTGAGGCTGGTTATGATCCGAGAAATGCTTATTTTGAATGCATTCATGAGATGAAGCTGATTGTTGACCTGATTTATCAGTCCGGATTTGCAGGCATGCGTTATTCCATATCCAATACAGCTGAGTATGGTGATTATGTGACTGGTCCGAAGCTGATCACCGAGGAGACGAAGAAGACGATGAAGAAGATTCTCGCGGACATTCAGGATGGTACCTTTGCGAAGGATTTCCTGCTGGATATGTCTTCCGCAGGCGGCCAGGTTCATTTCAAGGCTATGCGTAAGAAAGCGGCAGAGCATCCGTCAGAGATTGTCGGTGCGGAGGTTCGTAAGCTGTACAGCTGGAGTGATGAGGACAAGCTGATCAACAACTGATAGCCTCTGTTTTTGAGGATGACGCGTTTGCGCAATGAGTGTGTAGAGCTGAGGGGCTGTGATAATGTATATTACAGTCCCTCTTTTACAATCTTTCGGAGGCTTCCAACAGAACTGGATGCAGGACTGATTCTTTGCGATGGAACGCTCAGGATTGTGGATCAGGATAGAAAGGGGAAAAGCAATGGGAATGACAATGACGCAGAAAATTCTTGCGGCAGCGGCAGGCCTGGATTCGGTTGAGGCCGGGCAGCTGATTGAAGCAAAGCTGGATCTGGTGCTTGGAAATGATATCACCTCTCCAGTGGCCATCCACGAGATGGACAGGTTCAGGGATGACAACGTTTTTGATAAAGACAAGATCGCACTTGTCATGGATCATTTTATCCCAAATAAGGACATTAAGTCGGCGGAACACTGCAAATGTGTGCGAGAATTTGCCTGTAAGCATGATATTACCAATTATTTTGATGTGGGGCAGATGGGGATCGAGCATGCGCTGCTGCCGGAACAGGGTCTTACCGTGGCCGGAGATGTGATTATCGGTGCGGATTCCCATACCTGCACGTATGGTGCGCTGGGTGCATTTTCTACCGGTGTCGGCAGCACGGATATGGCGGCCGGTATGGCCACCGGAAAGGCATGGTTTAAGGTTCCGTCCGCGATTAAATTCAATCTGACCGGCAAGCCTGCCAAGTGGATCAGCGGCAAGGATGTGATTCTGCATATTATCGGTATGATTGGCGTGGACGGCGCACTATATAAGTCTATGGAGTTTGTCGGAGACGGGATTGCGTATCTGTCGATGGATGACCGTTTTACGATTGCTAATATGGCGATTGAAGCCGGCGGTAAGAATGGTATTTTCCCGGTAGATGATGCTGCGGTGGCGTATATGAAAGAGCATTCTAAACGGGAATATCGCATTTTTGAAGCAGACGAGGATGCGGTGTATGAGGAAGAGTACACGATTGATTTGAGTACTCTGCGTCCGACCGTTTCCTTCCCGCATCTTCCGGAAAACGCGAGAACCATCGACGAAATCACCGAAGAGATTCCAATTGACCAGGTGGTGATTGGTTCCTGTACCAATGGACGGATCAGCGACCTTCGGATCGCAGCTGAGATTCTGAAAGGGCGTAAAGTAAAAAAGAACCTGCGCTGTATCGTCATTCCGGCGACACAGGCGATCTATCTGCAGGCGATGGAAGAGGGACTTCTGAAGACGTTTATTGAAGCGGGAGCTGCAGTCAGCACCCCCACGTGCGGTCCGTGCCTTGGCGGTTATATGGGTGTTCTGGCGGACAAGGAGCGCTGTGTCTCCACCACCAACCGGAATTTTGTCGGCCGTATGGGGCATACCGGTTCCGAAGTGTATCTGGCCAGCCCGGCGGTTGCGGCGGCAAGTGCGGTTACAGGCAAAATTTCGTCACCGGAAGAACTCTAGGATCGCAGGGAAAGGAAGATGGAAATGAAAGCAGAAGGCAGAGTATTTAAATATGGAGATAACGTAGATACCGACGTCATTATTCCGGCGCGTTATCTGAATTCCTCCGATCCGGCAGAGCTGGCGACACACTGCATGGAGGATATCGACAAAGATTTTATCCATCAGGTACAAAAGGGCGATATCATTGTAGCCAATAAAAATTTCGGCTGCGGTTCTTCCAGGGAGCACGCACCGATCGCGATCAAAGCGGCTGGTGTCAGCTGTGTGATTGCGGAAACCTTTGCGCGTATTTTTTACAGGAATGCGATCAATATCGGCCTGCCGATTATTGAGTGCCCGGAGGCGGCGAAAGCGATTGAGGCCGGCGACGAGGTCGAGATTGATTTTGACAGCGGCATGATTTATGACCGCACGAAAGGGACCGAGTATAAGGGACAGGCCTTCCCGGAGTTTATGCAGAAAATCATCCGTGCAGAAGGACTGGTCAACTATATTAATCGTGAGAGCGAAGAATCGGACCAGTAATTTTCCATGAAAGATGCAGGGAAGACTTGTTTACAAAAAGAAATGTGATAAAATGAGGGTATCGGATTTCCGGTCGTGCAGAATTCCGAAGCAGGGTGCGGCCGGTGCGAAGAAAAACAGCAGCAGAAGCTGTTTGTAAATCAGAAATTATGGAGGATAAAGGTATGGTTGAGGAAATGCAGGGAAAAATCCAGGAGATGGGTGTGGTACCGGTAGTTGTACTTGAGAGCGCAGCGGACGCCGAGCCGCTGGCTAAGGCACTTTGTGAGGGCGGACTTCCGTGCGCGGAGGTGACATTCCGTACTGCTGCAGCGGAAGAGAGCATCCGGATTATGGCACAGGCTTACCCGGATATGCTGATTGGCGCAGGTACTGTGCTTACAAAAGACCAGGTAGACCGCGCGGTGGCAGCGGGGGCGAAGTTTATCGTGAGCCCGGGCTTTGATCCGGAGATCGTGGATTATTGTCTGGAAAAGGAGATTCCGGTTTTTCCGGGCTGTGTGACGCCTTCTGAGGTGGCTCAGGCGGTGAAACGTGGTCTGAAGGTCGTGAAATTCTTCCCGGCAGAGCAGTTTGGCGGTGTGAATACGATTAAGGCGTTGTCCACACCGTATGTAGGACTGAAGTTCATGCCGACCGGCGGTGTGAATGCGGGGAATCTTAAGAGTTATCTTACCTGTCCGGCTATCATCGCCTGCGGAGGCAGCTGGATGGTGAAGGGCGCCCTGATCAAGGAAGGAAAGTTTGATGAAATCCGTGCGATGACTGCGGAAGCGGCTGCCCTGGTAAAAGAGATTCGCGGCTGACGGAGAAGAAGGAACACCCCATAGGAGGACAAGAAGGAGGACACACCAGAATGGCTGAACAGGAAAAATATGTGGCGTACGTGGGTACTTATACGCATGGAAGCAGTATTGGCATCCATATTTATGATTTGGATGTGGAGGCCGGGCATATGACGGAGCGGGAAGTGATCCCGGTCAACAATGCGTCGCATATGACAAAATCTTATAATGGAAAGTACCTGTATTCGATCGCGGACGAGGGAGTGGAGGTACTCAAAATTCTGCCGGACGGCGGACTTTCTCCGATCAATGAGGTCGGTATTGACGGTATGCGCGGCTGCTACCTGTCTGCGGATCAGACAGGGCGTTTCCTCTTTGTGGGAGGCTATCATGATGGAAAGGTGACCGTCGTGCACACGCATAAGACCGGCCGTCTGGGTTCCGTCATGGATGGTGTGTTTCATAAAGGACTGGGACTTGGCAGCGTGGCAGGACGGAATTTTCTGCCACATGTGAGCTGCGTAATCCCAACGCCGGATGAAAAGTATCTCTGCGCGGTAGACAATGGCATCGATCAGGTTAAAATCTATCAGGTAAATGAGAAAACCGGTAAGCTGAAGCTTTTTGATATTCTGCGCTGCAAGCTGGATTCCGGTCCCCGTCTGCTTACCTTCAGTAAGGACGGGAGATACGCGTATATTAACTGCGACATGACGAATGAGATCTGTGTCTACCGGTACGACGGCTCTGGGAAATCTCCGGAATTCGAGCTGGTTCAGACCGTGAATACCCTGCGTGACCCATCGAGCATGGGGAGTGCCTGCTGCGGAATGAAAATGTCGCCGAGTGGGAAGTATCTGTATGCATCCAATGCAGGCGAGAATACGGTAGCTGTCTTTTCCATCCATCCGGAGACAGGGAATCTGACCAGACTTTGCTGCCTGCCAATCAGTGGAGAGTATCCGAAGGATCTTGATGTATTTCCAGGCGAGAAGACACTGGTCGTTCTGAACCACGAGACCAATGACATTCGTTTCTTCACGATTGATTATGAAAAAGGTCTTCTTGTGATGAAAGGGCGTCCGCTGCAAATTGACACGCCGAACTGCATTCTGATCTCCAAGGTAGAGTAAACACTGCTGCGGCACAGGAGCTGCAAAGCTGCCCTTTTTTTCAGGGGATGGCTTTGACGATTCCGGTGAACTGTGGTTCTAAAAAGTAAATAAGGATAAGGAAAAACTCCGTACATTGCATAACGCTGATGTACGGAGTTTTTTTGATGCGCACGGCCGCGCAAGGAATATTTCTGGCTAAAGCCAGACGCGGGTCTACGCTACGTTCTTAACGATTATCCCATATTTTACGGACGTATTGCATCTGTGAAGTCATTGCCAGCAGCAGATGATCGGCCAGCGTAAGCGCGGTCATTGCTTCAACGACCGGTACGGCTCTCGCTACGACGATGGGATCATGTCTGCCGTGGATGGTTTCAATATGACACTGTCCATCCTTTCCAAGCATACTCTGCGGCTGAGCAATGGAAGGAGTCGGCTTGAACGAGGCTCGCAGTAAAAGCGGTGAGCCATCGCTGATCCCGCCGAGAATGCCGCCGCTGTGATTGGTGGCTTTATATGGGATGCCATCATCACCGCAGAGGTAGAAATCATTATTCTCGGAACCCTTTGCCGCCCGTACGGCGGTGCCGTCGCCGATCTCTACTGCTTTGACCGCGCCGATGGACATCAGCGCCTGTGCAAGAGAAGCATCAAGCTTTTCAAAGCAGGGCTCTCCAAGTCCGGCGGGCAGATGCTCCACAATACATTCAACCGCGCCGCCGCTTGAATCCTGTGCGTGCATGCATTCATCCAGCCAGGCAAGTGCACGTTCTGTCGCCTGTGGATCTGGCATACGCACGGAACTCTCCTCAACATACGAAAGGTCCATGGAAGACCGGTCAATTTCCACCGGGCCAATCGCGCTCACGTATGCGGTCACCGTAATCCCCAGCTCCGCAAGCAGCTTTTGCGCAACCGCGCCTGCTGCCACGCGTCCAATCGTCTCCCTTCCGGAAGAACGTCCGCCGCCGCGGTAATCACGAATGCCGTATTTCTGATCGTACGTGTAATCTGCATGTCCGGGACGGTACAGCTCTGCGATGGTTCCATAGTCTCGCGACCGTTGATCCTGGTTGCGCACCAACAGTGAGATCGGTGTTCCTGTTGTCTGGCCTTCGAAGACGCCAGAGAGAATCTCCACCTGGTCCGCTTCTGCGCGTGCCGTTGTATAGCGATTCTGACCGGGGCGCCTCCGGTTAAGCTGCGTTTGAATATCTTTTTCCGAGAGAGCGATCCCTGCCGGGCAGCCGTCGATCACGACGCCGATGCCCTTCCCGTGGGACTCCCCCCAGGTGCTGATTTTGAAAATAGTACCATATACTGAACCTGCCATTTTTTCTTCCTTTACTGTTCTGTTTTGTTTTTTTTCGGTATTCAGTATAGCCAGGATCGCGAAAGTTGGCAAGTGATATTTTTTTTACTGTACGGATCATATCCTGTCTTTGAAGAATTGCCAGGCACACAAGGTTCCGACCGCGCATAGAATAGGTCGTAAGAAAGTGAAAAACGAGATTCGGGAGTGAGCAATCCATGCAGACCGCCTGTACAAAGTTTGGTATGATTCATACGGTAGATGATGGAGATACACTGTATCTTCTTGGAAAAAAATACAACGTGAAGGTATCCTCAATTATTTATGCAAATCCTTGCCTGTCGATTTATGATCTGCAGCCGGGAGACCAGATTTGCATCCCAAAAGTTTGCGTTTCTTAAAAAATTCAAAAAAATTGTGACAAAACGTTTTGCCCGATTGACAAAAAGAATTCATAATTCTATAATGCACACAGGAAAAATGTTTCGCAGCACGGTCATTTGAAAAGAGTTTTCCGTGTCTGACGGGAGGGAGGCGCAGGTACGCCTCCTTATATAAGAAAGAGGATGAATGATGGACTTTTTAAATAAAATGGAACGGAAATTTGGTAAATATGCGATTCCCAATCTTCCTGCGATTCTGATTACCCTGTATGTAGCCGGCTATATCATTGAGCTTATCAATTCGAATGTGATCTGGTACCTGTATCTGTCACCGACGATGATTCTGAGAGGACAGATCTGGCGGCTGGTTACCTGGGTGATTATTCCGCCGTACAGCCTGGATGTGTTTGTCATTATCACGCTGTACTTTTATTTTTCGATTGGGAAGACGCTGGAGCGCACCTGGGGTGTTTTCCGTTTCAATGTTTATATTTTTTCCGGAATGCTTTTTACCATTATCGGAGCTTTTTTGTTATACTTTATCGCCCATGTGGATGGAGCATATTATTTCAGCACGTATTACGTATGTATGTCCATGTTCCTGGCCTTTGCAGTGACATATCCGGATATGCAGGTACTGTTGATGTTTATTATCCCGATCAAGATGAAGTGGCTGGGGATTCTGTATGGCGCACTGCTGCTGGTTTCCCTGATACAGGGCAATATTGCTACGCGCGTTGCGATTGTGGTTTCGCTGTTGAATTTTGTGATTTATTTTGCAATGACGCGGAATCTCTTCCGATATTCTCCGCACGAAATTCATCGGCGAAACGAGTTCAATCGCAAGGTAAAAAAGGTGCAGCCAAACAAGGGAAATACCAGACACAGGTGTGCGGTCTGCGGCCGTACGGAAAAGGATGGGGACCATCTGGAATTTCGCTATTGTTCCAAGTGCGAGGGCAATTACGAGTATTGCCAGGATCACCTTTTTACGCACCAGCACAAGAGAAAAAATATGTAAAATAACGGTGCTGCGACAATAGAAAGCCTGGATGAGCAGAAAAATATGAGGTGCTGCTCTCTGTAAATATATAGGAAGACAAAATGAGTAATAAAAAAAAGACAGGAAATAATAAAAAATCGGGAAATAATAAAAAAACAGGAACTGAAAAAAAGCTCGAAAGTAACCGAAAAGCAGAGAATCATCATACTGCAGAAAAACAACCCTGGTGGAAATCTCTGTTTGACCTTCGCCCGCAAAGGATTGTGACAGCCGCCTTTTCTGCGATTGTGATTCTGGTGGCGATGGCGCTGGCCATAAAAGAGGCAGGGGTTCATACGTCTTATGTGGCATGCTCGACCGCACTGGCTGTTATGGCTGCTGTGTTTGTTCTTATGGATATCAGCTACGGGCGGCTGATCAGTACACTCATAGGGCTCGTGACGCCTGCCGCAGCACTGGTGGCGCTGGAAAATTATACGCATGTGATGTCCGACCTGTCGGTGATGATCATTGTCCTGAACCTGATGTTTTTTTATGTTCTGTATGGTATGATGACCTTTTTGCTTGGCAGCGTGAAGCGGGGATTTCTGGTGGCGACGCTGATTCCCATGATCTTTGGCCTGGCGAATTATTTCGTGGTAAGCTTTCGCGGATCACCGATCGTTCCGTGGGATTTCTTTTCCATCGGGACTGCGGCCTCGGTTGCAGATAACTATACGTTTACGTTAAGCTGGAAGGGCTGCTTTTCCGTGATTGCCTTTGTCTGGATCATTCTGATCTCCTCGAAGTCGCGGGTGCGCTTCCGCAGAAAGGCCGTGCGTATTCCACTGGCTGCTGCCTTTGTTGCCTGCATGGTTCTCTACATATCCGGCATTCAGAACAGCGAATTCCAGAGCTTTTTCGGAATGGATACGACTCTTTTTACGATCAATGTTTTTTATCACAATAATGGAATCGCGGCAGCTTTCCTGGGGAATCTGCGTTTTCTGAACGTGGAAGAGCCGGATGGCTATTCTGTGAGTGCGGTGACAGAGATTGCGGAGCAATATGCGGGCGATTCTGACGAAGAGAGTACAGATGATACGACCGGAGACAATGCTGCGGCGGATGATACGGTCAGCGAAGATACTGCGACAGTGAGTACGACCGATGAGAGTGATTCCGATGTCACGCAGTACCCGAATATCATTGTTATCATGGATGAGGCGTTCTCGGATTTATCCGTATGGGGGGATTTCACGACCAGCGAGGAAGTGATGCCTTTCTTCAGGTCTTTGCAGGAGGAAGCGATAGGCGGTGAGGTCTATGTGTCGGTAAAAGGCGGCAACACGGCAAATACCGAGTACGAATTCCTGACCGGTGATACCATGGGGTTCCTGCCGACGGGGAGTGTGCCTTATCAGCAGTATATCAAGAGTGATATGCCTTCCCTGGCTTCCTATCTTGGCGGTCTTGGCTATGACACACTTGCCATCCACCCATACAATGCCTCCGGATGGGATCGGGATGATGTTTATGACTATTTTGGCTTCGATGATTTTCTGGACAAGACCGATTTTGTCAATCCGACCTATGTTCGCAATTATATCAGCGACAGCTCAGCGTTTGATAAGATTATTGAGCAGTATGAGGACAAGGATGAGGACGAGCGGCTGTTTGTCTTTGAGGTGACCATGCAGAACCACAGCGGTTACAGTTCGGATTCGCCTGGTTTTGATATTTATATCGAATTGAGTGATGTGGAAAATAAGACCACACAGGTCACGGCCACGGAAAAATATCTGACCCTGATGAATATGACGGACAAGGCGCTGCAGGAGCTGGTGGAGTATTTTGAGGAAGAGGATGAACCGACCATTATTCTGATGTTTGGCGACCATCAGCCATCTGACTATATCACGAATCAGATTCGTCGGATCTGCGGTGTCTCTGAACCGGAGACGGTGGAAGAAATTCAGCAGGGATACCGGGTGCCGTTTGTGATCTGGGCCAATTATGACCTGGAGTCCGCATATTACGACGGGATCAGTGTGAACTACCTGAGCGGAATCCTGCTCGAGGCGGCGGGAGTGCCATTGACCGATTACCAGACGTATTTAAGTGAACTGATGGAGACACTGCCGGTCATCAACGGCAACGTCTATCGGGATGCGGACGGGAATTTTTATGCCTGGGATACAGATGATACGTATGACGATATCCTGAACGAATACCAGATGCTTCAGTACAATCATCTGGTGGATACCAGGCATCGTTTGAGCTGGTTTTTCGGACTGGGGACGGAGTAATAAAATTTGGTAACCGTTCTGAAGCAAAGCGCAGACCTGCGCACGGTGTTAAGAACGGTTGCAATAAAACATACATATGAGGAGTACACTGTTATGAAAAAAACGTTTGTAACCAAAGAACAACTGGAGAAGATTACGCAGCAGTACCCAACGCCGTTTCATCTTTATGATGAGGCAGGCATCCGGGCGAATGTCAAAGAGCTTTACGACGCTTTTTCCTGGAACAGGGGGTATAAGGAGTTTTTTGCGGTCAAGGCTACCCCAAATCCATATCTGATCAATATTCTGCATGAGTATGGCTGTGGAACGGACTGCTCCTCGATGACGGAGCTGATGCTTTCTGAGGCGATCGGGGTGAAGGGGCATGATATTATGTTTTCTTCAAATGATACGCCGGTGGAAGAATTTAAAAAGGCGGCTGATCTGGGCGGCATTATCAATCTGGATGACATTACACATATCGAGAAGGTAGAGGCGGCCGTGGGGAAGCTTCCGAAGACCATGTGCTGCCGTTACAATCCGGGTGGGATATTCAAAATCAGCAACGATATCATGGACAACCCGGGAGACGCGAAATATGGTATGACGACCGACCAGATTGAAGAGGCGTTTCGCATTCTGAAAAGTAAGGGTGTAGAGGAATTTGGCATTCACGCATTTCTGGCGAGCAATACTGTGACCAATGACTATTATCCAATGCTTGCAAGGGTGCTTTTTGAGCTGGCGGTGAAGCTGCATGAATCGACTGGTGCAAAGATTAAATTCGTAAACCTTTCCGGCGGCATCGGGATTCCTTATCGCCCGGACCAGGAGAAAAATGATATCTATAAGATCTCGGCAGGCGTGAAGAAGGTTTACGAGGAAGTGCTCGTTCCGGCTGGTATGGGTGATGTGGCGCTTTATACAGAGCTTGGCCGTTATATGCTTGGACCTTATGGTGTGCTTGTGACGCGTGCGATTAATGAGAAGCACACGCACAAAGAATACATCGGTGTGGACGCCTGTGCGGCGAACCTTATGCGTCCGGCCATGTATGGCGCGTATCATCATATCACAGTGATGGGCAAGGAGGATGCCCCCTGCGATCATGTGTACGATGTGACAGGTTCTCTCTGTGAAAACAACGATAAATTTGCCATCGACCGTTCGCTGCCGAAGATCGACATGGGCGACCTGCTCGTCATTCACGATACCGGTGCGCATGGCTTTTCGATGGGGTACAATTATAACGGGCGTCTGCGCTCCGCTGAGGTTCTTCTTCACGAGGATGGAAGCACGCAGCTGATCCGGCGTGCTGAGACACCAAAGGATTATTTTGCGACCTTTGATTTCAGTGATATTTTGAAAAATATGGTCTGGTAAGCCAGAGATGAGCAGAAGTGGACTGCTGATCGATTTTTCAATCGCAAAGTGGCACAGTCGCTGCTGGGAAAAGGGGAGAACAATCATTAGAAACAGAAATAGAAAGGCAGCAGCTAGCTGCCTTTTTTGACCAGCAGGCAGAAAGAAAGGTTACAGAACGGTTACGATAGCTGAGAGAATGGGGGGGGGAAAAAACGAAAAATGCTGGAGAAGGAAAAAAGGGAATGGGTCTGGGAAACGTTAAACCGAGAGGAACAAAAAATGGAAAAATTCAGCGAACGGTCCGCGCATAAGATTCCATATACCACCAGAGACGGAGTGCACGATGACAGGTCGGATGACGAGAATATCGCGTGGTGGACGAATGGCTTCTGGGGCGGTATGATGTGGCAGCTCTACGCGCTGACCGGGAAAGTGCAATACCGGCAGATCGCCGAGGAGAATGAGCGGAGGCTGGATCCTGTACTGATGAACTACAACGGCCTCGACCACGACAATGGATTCCGCTGGCTGCCGACCGCGGTAGCGGATTACCGTGTGACAAAGAATCCGCAGTCCAAAAACAGAGGACTGCTGGCGGCGGGAAATCTTGCCGGTCGCTATAACAGCGCCGGAAAATTTATCCGTGCCTGGAATGACTGGGAAGGGAATACCGACGATCACCGCGGCTGGGCAATCATTGACTGTATGATGAACCTTCCTCTGCTTTACTGGGCGTCTGAGGAGACGGGAGATCCGCGCTTTCGACAGATTGCGGTGAACCATGCGGATACGGCGGCGGAGAATTTTATCCGGCCGGATGGTTCCGTGCATCATATCGTAGAGTTTGATTTTGAAAAGGGCGGGATGAGAAAAAGCTATGGCGGTCAGGGCTGCGGCGTGGGTTCCTCCTGGACCAGAGGGCAGGCATGGGGACTGTATGGTTTTACCCTCAGCTACCTGCATACCAAGGCTCCATTGTATCTGCAGAGCGCGCAGAAAATCGCGGATTATTTTGTCACCAATATTCCGGAGAACGGCCTGATTCCGGTTGATTTTTGCCAGCCGCGGGAGGTGTCCTGGGAAGATTCGACCGCTGCGGCGATTGCGGCCTGCGGACTGATTGAGCTGGCAAAGACAGAAGAAAAGAAAGAAGCAGATCGGGATTATACAGAGAAAGAAGAGAAAGACCGGGAATGCTGCCGGGGAAGCCTGTACATACGTGCGGCACTGCGATTATTGAAAACTCTGGCTGCCAGGCGTGTAAACTGGAATGATGAGGAAGATGATCTGCTTACCAGGTGCACGGCGGCTTATCATGACGCAGAGCATGAGTATTCGATTATATATGGAGATTATTATTTTCTGGAAGCGTTGATGAAGCTGAGCGGGAAAGAGCTGTTTATCTGGTAAATCAGAAATGATCATCATGTGAAGATGGCCGAATCAGCGGAAAGAGAGGAATACGGGATGAAGCGTTACCATTATACAGAGAATGATTTTGCGACAAAAGAGGCAGCGCAGGCTTCGCTTATGCGTCTGCTTGCCCCTCTGAAAACATTTTACAGCGAAGGCAGCGCGCGGCTTGAAATCGGTGTGACGAGTGCGCATTATGAAAATGATACCGTTCCGATGGAGGCCTTTGCCCGGCCACTCTGGGGGCTGGCTCCCTTCTGGATGGGTGGGGGAGAGGATGGAAGCTTTGAGAAGCTCTACGCAGACGGTCTGGCGTCCGGTACGAACCCCGAGCATCCGGAGTATTGGCATACTTGCCGGGACTTTGACCAGAAATTCTGTGAGATGGCAGCGATCGCCTATGCGATGCTTTTGGCGCCCAAACAGACCTGGGAGCCGCTTTCGGAGAAAGCGAAGAAGGACCTGGCAGAATGGCTCTGGGAGATCAACCGGCACGAATGCTGCGCCTGCAACTGGTACTGGTTTGCGATTCTGACCAATCTGGCGTTAAAGGTGTGTGAGATGCCTTACAGCCGGGAATGCATGGAATCCGGTCTTGCGAAAATGGAAGAATACTATGACGCGGGTGGCTGGTATCACGACGGAAACGGCGGAGAAAAAGATTATTATAATCCGTACGTTATGGTATCCTTTGGCCTGATCTACGCGATGTTTATGGAAAACGAGGAACCGGAGCGCTGTGCCAGATTCCGCCAGAGAGCCAGAGAATTTGCGCAGGATTACCGTTACTGGTTCGCAGAGGATGGAGCTTCTATCGCTTACGGACGCTCTATGACCTATCGCTTCGCGCAGGGAGGCTTCTGGGCGATGGCCCTGCTAAGCGGAACGGATGTCCTGCCGCTTTCCCAGATCAAAGGGATTCTGTCACGGCATCTGGCGTGGTGGTTCAATCAGCCTATCTGCGACAACGCGGGGATTCTGACCATTGGCTATGCCTATCCGAACCTGCAGATGTCAGAAAGCTACAACGCGCCGGGTTCGCCTTACTGGGCACTGATGGCCTTTGCCTTTCTGGGACTTGCGGATGATCACCCCTACTGGAAGGCGGAGTGTGCGCCAATGCCGGAACTGGAAACGCAGCATTATCTGAAACACGCGGCGATGCTGATACAGAGAAATCACAGCCATGTGGTCGCTCTTGTGCCAGGACGTCTCCATGCGGACGGGCATAGCCATTCCCTGGAAAAATACGGGAAATTTGCCTACTCTTCTCGTTTCGGGTTTAGTATTTCCCGCTCGTTTTTGACTCTTTATGAATGCGCTGCGGACAGTACCCTGCTTTTTGAAGTGAACGGGCATTTTTATCCGAAGGATACGATCGAAGAAGGCTATACCATGGATGCGGAGAAGATTGCCGTTTGCTGGTCGCCCTTCCCATCCATAAGGGTTGAAACAGAGATTCGCCCGACGGAAAAAGGGCATATCCGTACGCATCGGATTACCAGTGAGATTGCCTGCACTGCTTACGATGGCGGATTTGCGCTGCGATCCGATGCCGGTATGCCCTGGGGCGGCGGATGCGCAGGGACACTCAGGAACGTTCGTCAGCATGCCGAAGGGAATACAGCGACGGTACAGAGCATGGGAGACTACTGTACAGTCATTTCTCTTTCCGGAGAAGGAGAGGGACGAATACTCCTTCCGGATCCCAACACCAATCTGATCGCGCCAAAGACAATGATTCCAATGGCAGTGTACCAGATCAGAGCAGGAATGCAGGTGATAGAGACAGAAGTAAACTATCTGTAAAGTTAACTGGGCTGAAAAGGATGGAAAAATTTGCGGATTCCGGCGAACTTTATCTTGCATTTGGTTTGCGATTATGTTAATATTAGCAAGTGCTGTGGAGGATCCTGTGCACTTTGGCCGCTGTGGCGGAATTGGCAGACGCACTTGACTCAAAATCAAGCGGGTAACACC
>JAJQGP010000052.1 GCA_021200475.1 Lachnospiraceae bacterium | reverse complement strand
CTGCGGGAAAATCAGGCTCTCATCATGTCCCAGCGAAACGGCAAAAGTAATTACCTTCAACTTTGCACAAAATCGCTCGACTGTTTTATCGTCCGCATTTACGCCAAAGGAAATCACACCTCCGAATCCGTTTTTCATTTGCCGCCTGGCCAGCTCGTGTCCCGGATTGCCGGGAAGTCCCGGGTAAGAAACGAACGTGATGTTTTCCCGCTGCTCCAGCCATTCAGCAATCTGCTGTGCGGAGTGGTTAATCCGCTCCATACGCAGGGGGAACGTAACGGATCCGCGGAAAATCTGCCACGCGTTGAACGGGCTGATCACAGCCCCGACATTCACCTGCGCTTCATAGCGAATCCGATCCATCGTTTCCAGATCATTCGAGACAATCGCCCCTCCCTGTGCGTCACCATGGCCGTTGATAAACTTTGTAAGCGCGTCTACTACAAAGTCTGCCCCAAGTTCCAACGGTTTTTGATTCAGAGGGGAAGCGAAGGTATTATCAACTGACAGAATTGCTCCATTTTCGTGAGCAAGCTTTGCAACCGCCGCTATATCTGTCACCCCTACAGTTGGATTGTCCGGCGTTTCGATATGAACCAGCTTTGTACCTGGAGTGATCGCTCTTTTTACCGCCTCCAGGTCTGTCATGTCCACCATGACTGTTTCCACGCCGAATTTTTTATTGAACAGCTCATGGAACATCCGGTAGACAGCCATATAACTGACATTTGGATACACGACCCGGTCCCCTGATTTCAAAAGCGTCCAGAACAGCGCATGAAGTGCCCCGACTCCACTTGCCAGCACAATCGCGTCATCCGCATTATACAAAGCAGCGATTTTCTCCTCCAGCCAGTGCTGGTTTGCATTTCCGTTTCTGGAATACATCAAAAGATCCGTAGAGGAATAATTAACCTGTGAAAGATCATCCGGCAGCCTGTAACTGTTCGCCATATGCAAAGGTCTGCGGACAGCACCGGTTCCCTCGTCGTAATCCGTTCCGGTGTGTACGGCCTGCGTAGAAATATCGTGCTCTCTGAATCTATTCTCTTTTTTTGCCATGATGTACCCTCCTGCAAGTCCAAAACAAACTGAATATCCGTATTTCATTTACCAAACTGTGATCCTCCGGCAGACTTACCGCTCATACTGTACCAGACCAACAAAAACAGCATCATATTCTTTCCGTCACGAAATGTATGAATTCCTCCGTCTCCTCCAGCGTAGCCGCATGAGCCGTGTACATCTGATTGCCCATCTGTGCGACATTCATTTCGGGCATCCGCTCGCACATCACAATCTGTTTGCCATATCGATCCAGGATCTCCTGATGACTATGCCGATAAGCAAAGCAGTCCCGCCGACTCGCGTAAACGCAGAAGTGATCCTCCCCGCGCTCAGGAAGCAGACGCTGATTTGCGGACACCATATCTGCCCAGATCTGATATACGTCCGTACTGTGCGCATAGTTAATCATATCCGGCGTATAGCCGCCCGCAGGACGCATATTCACCTCAAGCCCAACGAAATCGCCAATCTTACCCAGTCCCTTACGTGCCTTCGTCAGCCGGAAAAATTCCATATGTACAAAACGACTCTTAGCGCCGAATGCCTTCACCGTAGCTCTCCCCAGCTTGCGCAGGGAATCCGGCATCCGGGCTGCCACATAATAGGCGAGATCCCGCTGTTCCAGCACAATGTCCATGATTGACGGCGGCCATACAGTCATCGACTCAAAAAGAGGCGCACAGTCCGCGTCAGTGATTGCGTCATAAGAGCAAATATCGCCCTCAATAAACTCTTCCATTACATAGGGAACTTTAGGGAGACTGGCAAAAAAATTTTCCAGATCCTGCTCATTATCCAGCCGCCAGGTGTCTGTAGCACCCACGCCGACATCCGGCTTCACGATTACAGGATAGCCGACCTCGCTAAGAAAGACCTTCGCTGCCTCAATTGTCGTTACCTTATGGCAGCGCGCGGTCGGCACACCGGCATCCTGATAATAGGCCTTCATTCCTGATTTGCTTTTGAACCGACCGACCTCATCCGCCTGAACGCCGGTCGTGACGTGAAAATCCGTCCGCAGCCTCGCGTCCTGTTCCAGCCAGTATTCATTGTTGGACTCAATCCAGTCGATCTTCCCATATTTAAAGGTAAAAAAGTCAACCGCCCGAAGCATCTGATCGTAATCCTCCAGCGTATCCAGTCGATAATATTCCGTCAAAGCGCTTTTCAGCTCGTTCGGTAGCTCGTCATAAGGCGTATCTCCGATGCCAAGCACGTTAACGCCATTTCTTTTCAGACGGTCGCAGAAATTCCAGTAGGTTCGCGGGAACTGCGGCGAGACAAACACAAAATTCATATACTCATTCCTCCGATTATTGTCCCGATTTGCCTTGCAAATCGCGGACGCAGGCCGTGACATCGCCCACAGGGCGATTCTGCATGCCACGGCTCTCCGATTTCTGTCCCGATTTGCCCTGCAAATCGTGGACGCAGGCCGTGGTTCTCCGCTTCGGTCGGTGATAAACGGACATCCACTGGATGGCAATCTCCTTTTCTGATGCGCCTGCACCTTTACTGTTTAGCACCTGCATCCTTATTGTCCTTTTTATATTACCTATTTATTCGATAGGTAACATATGTTTATGTTAATTATCTTACAGCCATATCCGGTTTTCGTCAAATTCAGGATTCCGATAACTGGTTATCGGTTTTTTCTATAGCAGGAAGTTCTGCCCTGACATTGATTTATTTTTATCCATAAAATATAATTTTCTTATTCACCTATGAATTTTACAGGCAAATAATCTTACAGAAACGAAATGTGGGGATAAGATGAAGATTGCTTTATTTCAAATAGTGAAGAAAAGCTGCGAATGGTGGATCAGGCAGAACAGCTTTTACTTGATCTTGGATTTCATCAGGTGCGTGTGCGAATTCACGGCAGCATTGCCCGGATGAAAAAGTCCGGGCTGATTTAAGTCAATCCTACACGACCGTGATGGTGTTCTTCAGCATTCCCATCCAGCACGTATAGGTAAATGTCCCCGCCTCGGCCGGAGTAAATTCGATCACATTTTCTCCCTCCTGCAGAGTCACCTGCAGGTTGTATTCCGGAATCACGATCGCGTTATTGCAGCCGTTCAGGCTGGATGCGTCCGCGGTGATCGTCCAGACAACCGGAATCCCTGCTTCTACTACGATATCGTCAAATCCGTTTACATGAAGAGTTGTGGACAAGGTCTGGACATTATTTTCTGTATCAACCATCGCCGTCACCGCGCTTTCGCTCGAAGTGCCTGAAACAGACAGGCTGGGCAGGGATATTCCCAGCAGGGCAAAATTATTCTGCAGCATAAACAGGCCAAATACCAGAACCAATACCGCGCTCACGCGCAGCATCCGGCTCTTCCATTTTCTTTTTAACAGTCCGGCTGTCACTCCGATGATCAGCATCAGCGGGATCGTCCCCAGACAGAAGAAAAACATGGAGAGTGCTCCAGCAACAAGGCCGCCCGCAGCAATTGCATACAATTGCATGGACTGCAGCGGTCCGCAGGGCATAAACGCATTCACGAGTCCAATCGCGAACGAACCGCGTCTGCCAAAGGATGCCGCGGTGCCTGAAACCGCTTTGGGCATTTTTAAGGTCAGCTTTTTCAGGAATCTGAAGTTTCCGAGCATATTGACGCCGGTCAGTACCATAAAACCGCCTGCCAGCACGCCGATCAGGCCGCGGACACGCAGCGTGACAGAGGCTGCCTCACCAATCAGGCCAAGGATGCCGCCAACGCACGTATAGCCGGTCAGCCGCCCGGCATTATACAGCACACTTTTGCGCACCGGCGCACTTTCTTCTCCCGCCACGCTCTGCGTCAGGTTGATTCCGCCGCACATGGCAATACAATGGACCGACGTAAAAAGCCCGATCACAAAAAGCACTGCATAGCCGACCTTTTCCTCACTGACTGTCGGAAACCTCTGAAAGACCTGCGTCAGACCGCACTGAACCGCGATCACATACAGCCCCAGGATAATGACAAGGATATACAAAGTATCCCGATTCCGCCCCTGCAGGTTTTTCCGATTCTGCTCTTTTTTCTGCAGTTTCTGAGCTTCCTGCTTTTGCGGGACATTCTTCTTTGGATCGCCAGACGCATTATAAGCGGGTGTATCATAGCCGGGAACATCATATCCGGCCGTACACACCGCTTTCCTTATCGCGTCAGGTTCCGCAGGCTCTGTGTATTTCACCCACAGGCTGTTGTTCAAACAGTCTGCCTTTGCGTCACGGACACCGTCCACTTTTTTTACCGCATTTTCAATGCGCCGTTCACAGGCCTCACACATCATGCCTTCCACCGGCATGGATATTTCTCTGATTTTTTTACTCATACCGACTATCCTCTGCTATTCCTATATATTTTTCCAGTTTGCAAAGGAATCCTTATATTCATTCAGAAAATCGTCGGATATGGTAATCACGCCATCCGTTTCCTCATAATCGTCTTCCGTCACCGGAACCGGATTGCAGCCGCCCGCTTCCAGGCCAATATCGTCTCTGGAAAACGCGTTACCGCAATTCTGGCAGATGAACGAATCCCCTTCCTGTACGAAATATGCGTATGGCGATCCCATACATACCTGACAGGTATTCAATGCCAGGCGTACGGATCCATCCGATGCGGTCACCGCCAGCACTTCAATCGTCGTTCCTTCTACATCGTAATCATAATAGGAAGCCGTCTCACCAATCACGCCGGTATCTATAACGACCACTCCTGCCGTCTGCGTGTCTGACGAGGACCTGCTCGAGACTTCCTGATCTTCGCCTCTCCCGCTGCCGGCAAATCTCGTGACAGCGACTGCCGCGACCGCCGCTACAACTACCAATCCCGCTATCACGGGCAATATCCTGCTTCCATTCTGATTTTCTACAGTACTTTTCGTATCAGCAGCTTTCTTTTCGTTTCTCTTTGCGGATGTATTTTTCGTAGTATTGCTCTTTCTGTTTACATTCTTTCCAGGCATTCTATCCTTCTCCATTTCCGCACCGTTTTATATCAGCCATAAATCTGTTACTTTTCATATTTCTCCTGTCTTTGTCTTGCCAGTTCCAACCCTTTCTTCACAAAGCCGCCTTCAAACTGCCTGCGCACTTTCCATGCATACCGGTTCTCCGGATTGACAAATTTTGCGTCCTCGAAATCAAGGATTTCCTGCACCTCTTCCGGATAATCCTGGTAAAAGTCTTTCATAAATCCGATCACGTTGCGCGCGGCGTGCGCCACCGAGTAAGCTCGCCGGATAAATTCCAGCCAAACATGCGCGTAGTGCCAAAATAAACCAGAAATAAAAGCACCATCTGCGACAGCACCGGAACATGATAATACCGGATGAAAGCACCGGCCAGCCCCAGCACAGTAGCCAGTACAATCCCCATCCAGCCAATGCGCAGGGTCAGCAGCATCGCCTCACGGTATGCCGGAACATAATCAATTATCACTGTCCAGTTCATAGATTCTTCCCCACCATTATTGTTGTTCCTTATATTCCTATATTTCCTATCTTTTTAATAGGTTTATGTTCCTATGGTGATAATCATACAACCAAACGAACTATCCGTCAATTCCAAAAAACCGATAACTGGTTA
>JAJQGP010000147.1 GCA_021200475.1 Lachnospiraceae bacterium | reverse complement strand
ATATACCAGATTTTTTCAAAAAAAGCTATTGACAAAAGGGAAAACGCGTATTATAGTAGGCAACGTAAGGTGTTAGCACTCAAATCTAAAGAGTGCTAACAAAAGAAAACAAACCAGGGAGGAGTTCAGATGCAGCTTGATGAGAGAAAATGGACAATATTAAAAGCGATCATCAAGACCTACCTTGAGACAGGCGAACCGGTCGGTTCCCGTACGATTTCGAAGTACGCCGACCTGAATCTGAGTTCCGCCACGATACGCAACGAGATGTCTGATCTGGAAGAGATGGGGCTGATTCTTCAACCGCATACCTCAGCGGGCAGGATTCCGTCGGATGCCGGTTACCGCTTATATGTGGACCGTATGATGGAGGAGAAGGAGCGCGAGGTTTCTGAGAAAGAGCATGAGGTGGCTGAGAAAGAGCATGAGGTCACCGAGATGCGGGAGCTCGTTCTTCAGAGACAGGATAAGATGGAACTGATCCTGCGGCAGATGGCACAGATCCTGGCTTCGAATACGAACTACGCAGCCATGATTTCCGGGCCGAAGATCCACCAGACGAAGCTGAAGTTCATTCAGCTTTCGATTGTCTCCGAATCTCAGATTCTGGCGACGATTGTCACGGAGGCAAACGTCGTCCGGAATAAAATGCTGGATATGGAGCATGATCTGGATCAGAAGACGATCCTGGAGCTGAACATTCTTCTGAACAGCGCCCTGAACGGACTGACGCTGGAACAGATCAATCTCGGTACGATTTCAAAATTGAAGGAGCAGGCAGGTACGCACAGCGAGGTGGTGAACCGGGTGCTGGATGCAGTCGCGGAAGCGATTCAGTCAGACAATGAGGTAGAGATTTACACCAGCGGTGCGACGAACATTTTCCGCTATCCTGAGCTTTCTACCAGTGAGAAAGCGAGCGAGCTGATCAGTACCTTTGAGAATAAGCGGGATCTGGCTGGTCTGATCACCTCCGATGATCAGAATCAGGAGACCGGGATTCAGGTGTATATCGGTCAGGAGTCGCCGGTTGCGTCCATGCAGGATTGCAGTGTGGTAACAGCCACTTATGAGCTGGGTGAAGGGATGTACGGGCGGATTGGCGTGATTGGTCCGAAGCGGATGGATTATGACAAGGTGTTCGGGACGTTAAAAGACCTGATTGCTCAGCTGGATCAGATTTATAAGAAAGACAAAGATAAGTAGCAGAAAGGTGGAGAAGCCATTGGAAGAGATCAGGGACGAAGAAGCTCAGAACGAGACGATTCAGAATGAAGCGGCCGGGTCGGAGACGACTTCCGCGGAAGAGACTTCAGATCAGGGCACTGCTTCGAATCAATCTTCCGGAACAGCGAACACAGATTCCGTAAAGGATGAAAAAGCAGAAAAAAAGCCGGAGGAAGCGGATGCCATGAAAGCGGATACCGCGAAGGAAGACCCCACGTCTGGGGAATCTGAGAAAAAAGGATTTTTCAGTAAGAAGAAAAAAGAAAAGGATAAGCGCGACCAGCAGATCGAAGAGCTGACGGATCGGGTACAGCGCCAGATGGCGGAGTTTGACAACTTCCGCAAGCGTTCCGAGAAAGAAAAGTCTGCAATGTTCGAGGTCGGAGCAAAGAGCGTTCTTGAAAAAATACTTCCTACGGTTGATAATTTCGAGCGCGGGTTTGCGAATCTGAGTGAAGAACAGAAGCAGGATGCTTTCGCACAGGGTATGGAAAAGGTTTACCGCCAGCTGCTGACGGCACTCGAAGGGATGGGTGTCAAGCCGATCGAAGCGGTCGGACAGCCGTTTGATCCGAATTTCCACAATGCGGTGATGCATGTGGAGGATGAGGAAGCCGGAGAGAATGTAGTCGTAGAGGAATTCCAGAAAGGCTATATGTACCGTGACAATGTGCTTCGGCACAGTATGGTGAAGGTGGCGAACTGATCTGACCAGAGAGATAGAGGTACAGATGGCCGGATGGCAGTATTCCAGTTGAAGTTTTCAGATATAATATCTGGTATCGACCGACGCATTGTATACGCGGTTTGAAAATAGAGGAGCTGTAAAATCTTTAGTGTGTGCCGGTGAATGGCACGAAAACAGGAGGAATTATTATGAGCAAGATTATTGGTATTGACTTAGGTACTACGAATAGCTGTGTGGCAGTTATGGAAGGCGGCAAGCCGGTAGTGATTACAAATACAGAGGGCGCGCGTACAACACCGTCCATCGTGGCGTTTACAAAAAGTGGTGAGAGACTGGTCGGCGAGCCGGCAAAGCGTCAGGCAGTGACCAACGCGGATCACACGGTTTCCTCAATTAAGAGACATATGGGCAGCGATTACCGTGTGTCAATTGAAAACAAGAAATACTCTCCGCAGGAGATTTCTGCAATGATTCTTCAGAAGCTGAAAGCGGATGCGGAAAACTATCTCGGCGAGAAGGTGACGGAGGCGGTTATCACGGTTCCGGCGTACTTCAATGACGCACAGCGTCAGGCGACCAAGGATGCGGGTAAGATCGCGGGTCTGGATGTAAAGCGTATCATCAACGAGCCGACGGCAGCGGCGCTGGCGTATGGCCTGGACAATGAAAATGAGCAGAAGATCATGGTATATGACCTCGGCGGCGGCACATTTGATGTTTCTATCATTGAGATCGGCGAGGGCGTCATCGAGGTACTGGCGACCAACGGCAACAACCGTTTGGGCGGCGATGACTTCGATAAGAAGATTGTTGACTACATGATCGCGGACTTTAAGTCCAAAGAGGGCATTGACCTTTCGAATGATAAGATGGCCCTGCAGAGACTGAAGGAGGCGGCAGAGAAGGCGAAGAAAGAGCTGTCCTCTTCCACCACGACGAATATCAACCTTCCGTTCATCACAGCGAATGAGACTGGTCCGAAGCATTTTGAGATGGATCTGACCAGAGCGAAGTTTGACGAGCTGACCCATGACCTCGTAGAGGCGACGGTAATCCCGGTACAGAACGCACTGAAGGACGCCGGACTGAACGCAAGTGAGCTTTCCAAGGTGCTTCTGGTTGGCGGTTCTACCCGTATCCCGGCCGTACAGGATAAAGTAAAACAGCTCACCGGACATGATCCGAACAAGAGCCTGAACCCGGATGAGTGCGTAGCACTCGGCGCTTCGATCCAGGGCGGCAAGCTGGCCGGCGATGCAGGCGCGGGCGATATCCTTCTTCTGGATGTAACTCCGTTGTCTCTGTCGATCGAGACCCTTGGCGGCGTAGCGACGAAGCTGATTGAGAGAAATACGACCATCCCGACCAAGAAGAGTCAGGTGTTCTCTACCGCGGCTGACAATCAGACCGCAGTTGATATTCACGTTGTACAGGGCGAGCGTCAGTTTGCGAAGGACAACAAGTCCCTCGGCCAGTTCCGTCTGGATGGAATCCCGCCAGCAAGAAGAGGTGTTCCGCAGATCGAGGTTACCTTTGATATCGACGCAAACGGTATTGTAAATGTTTCCGCGAAGGATCTTGGCACAGGCAAAGAGCAGCACATCACCATCACCTCCGGTTCGAATATGTCGGATGACGAGATCGACAAGGCGGTAAAGGAAGCGGCTGAGTACGAGGCACAGGATAAGAAGAAGAAGGAAGCCATCGACACCAGAAACGATGCGGACGCGATGGTATTCCAGACCGAGAAGGCGATGGAAGAGGTTGGCGACAAGATTGACGCGGCTGATAAGTCTGCGGTAGATGCTGACCTGCAGCATCTGAAAGACCTGATCGCGCAGACCAATCCGGAGGATATGACAGATGCTCAGATCGCAGATCTGAAGGCTGGTAAGGAAAAACTGATGGAGAGCGCGCAGAAGCTGTTTGCGAAGGTATATGAGCAGGCCGGAGCGGCAGCAGGCGGCGCAGGCCCGGATATGAGCAACATGGGCGGCGCGGGAGCAGGTTCAGGTGCCGGCGCGCAGGACAACGGCCCGGCTGACGATGATGTGGTTGATGGAGATTACCGCGAGGTATAAGGAATCGCAAGTTACTGGTCACACCTGTAGTGGTTAAAATAACGTAAATCTGGTTATGGTGTGACCTGTAACGATCGCAGAAATGCAACAGTACGAGTGATACATGGCAGGTCGAACGTCGGCCATGAGATACCCCTGGGGACGGGAAGATGCCTCAGGGGCATTCTCATGACATGCGCAGGGTCGGGCAAGGTGATTTGCGGCTTGTGCCGCACCCGTCTACGCTTTGCTTCGGTCGTTGCTAAACGCGTGCCACTGGCACGCAGCAACCGTGCGGGCGAGCAGGAGACGGCGCGCCGCCTTCGGCTCGATTCCTGGCTATTTTAAAAAGTAGCCTGGGCGACGGTTCGATATTCAGATAAATACAGGCTGTATAAAGAGGAGTAAGTTATGGCGGAAAATAAAAGGGATTATTACGAGGTTCTGGGTGTGGACAAAAATGCGGACGACGCGGAGCTGAAAAAAGCGTACCGTGTACTCGCAAAGAAATATCACCCGGATATGAACCCGGGTGATGCCGAAGCCGAGAAGAAATTCAAAGAAGCGTCTGAGGCTTATGCCGTCCTGAGTGATCCGGAAAAACGACGCCAGTACGACCAGTTTGGCCATGCCGCGTTTGAGGGCGGAGCCGGTGGCGACGGCTTTGACTTTGACGGATTTAATTTTGGCGACATGGGCGATATCTTTGGGGATCTGTTCGGTGATTTCTTTGGAGGCGGAGGCGGCAGACGGCGCGGCGGCTCTCAGGGAGCGATGCAGGGCGCGAATGTCCGCACCAGTGTTCGCATTACATTCGAAGAGGCCGTTTTTGGCTGTGAAAAAGAGATTGAACTGAATCTGAAGGATGAGTGTGCGACCTGTCATGGCACCGGAGCAAAGCCGGGGACGTCCCCGGAGACCTGTTCGAAATGCGGCGGCCGGGGGCAGGTTGTATTTTCCCAGCAGTCCCTGTTTGGCACGGTACAGAATGTGCAGACCTGTCCGGAATGTCATGGCAGCGGCAAGATTATCAAAGAAAAATGCCCGAATTGCTATGGCACCGGCTATACGTCCAGCAAAAAGAAAATCAAGGTATCCATTCCGGCCGGTATCGACAATGGCCAGAGTATCCGCATCCGTGAGAAAGGCGAGCCGGGAAGCAACGGCGGGCCGCGCGGAGATCTGCTGGTCGAGGTGCTTGTCGGCAGACATGCGACGTTTACCCGCCAGGATATGAATATCTATTCGGATGTATCGATTTCATTTGCCCAGGCGGCACTTGGCGGAGACATCCGTATCAGCACGGTGGACGGCAATATCGTTTATACCGTAAAGCCGGGGACACAGACCGGCTCAAAGGTTCGCTTCAAGGGCAAGGGTGTGCCGTCTCTGCGCAATAAAAACCAGCGCGGCGATCATTATGTGACCCTGAACGTACAGGTGCCCACGAAGCTGAGTGAAGAGGCAAAGGAAGCCCTGCGGGCGTTCGATGCTGTTTCTGGCGGCAGCCTTGAGTCACCTGTGTCCGGCGATCCGGGGAAAAAAGGAGCGGATAAACAGAAAAAGAAGGGCTTTGGTGAAAAACTGAAGGAAATGTTTGAAGAATGATCAATGATTATTGTTCACACCCGCAGAGGTTAAAATAACGTAACTATTCAGAACAGCAGGCCGCAGGTCTACGCTCCGCTTCGGTCGTCGCTAA
>JAJQGP010000106.1 GCA_021200475.1 Lachnospiraceae bacterium | reverse complement strand
TGCATTTCTGGTGGTCTCCGCCACTACGATTCCTACAGTAGATTTACGCCGTCGAAGTACTTGATAAAATTGCATATCACGAGATTATTTGGTACAATACAGGAAACTGCTGTTTCGGTCAAACAGCGTGTATAACACATGGGACCAAACAGTGATGATACGAAATCATAGGAGGGCCAAAATGAAATATGATTTTACGACATACATGGACCGGCATGGAAAGGACTCGATTGCGGTAGACGCCATTGGGACGATGCCCGGGTTTGCACCGGACAAACCGCTGGAGGGATTCGATCTTATCCCGATGTGGGTGGCGGATATGAATTTCCCAACCGTGCCGACGGTCTGCGAAGCGATTATAGAGCGGGCGAAGCATCCGGCGTTTGGGTATTTTTCAGCGGACATGACCAGCTATTACAGCGATATCATACGCTGGCAGACGGTGAGAAACGGGTGCGACCCGAAGGTACTGACAACCGATTGCATCGGTTATGAAAACGGCGTGCTGGGCGGTGTGATTTCTGCTCTGACCGCGTTTGCGGCACCGGGAGATGCGGTTCTGCTGCACAGTCCGACCTATATCGGATTTACGAACAGCATTGAGAACAATGGCTATCAGATTGTGCACAGTCCCCTGGTGAAGGATGAGAATGGTATCTGGAGAATGGATTTTGCGGATATGGATCAAAAGATTAAGGCTAATAACATTCATGTCGCTGTTTTCTGCAGCCCTCATAATCCCTGCGGGCGCGTCTGGGAAAGATGGGAGCTTGAGCAGGCGATGGAGATTTACAAAGCCAATGACTGCATCGTCATTTCCGATGAGATCTGGTCTGACATCATTCTGAACGGGAACCGGCACATTCCGACGCAGAGTGTCAGTGAGGATGCGCGCAGCCGGACGGCTGCGTTTTACGCGCCAAGTAAAACCTTTAATCTGGCGGGACTCGTGGGATCTTACCATATTATTTATAATAAATATCTGCGTGACCGCATAGTCGCGAAAAGCAGTAAACCGCATTATAATGAAATGAATGTGCTTTCCATGCATGCTCTGATCGGCGCATATCGTCCGGAAGGATATGAGTGGGTGGACGAGCTGTGTGAGACCTTATCCGGCAACATCAATTATGCATACGATTATATTCAGGAGCATTTTGAAGATGTTGAAGTATCCAAACCGGAAGGCACCTATATGATGTTCATCGACTGCGAAAAGTGGTGCAGAAAACACGGAAAAACAATGGACGAGCTGGAACGGGCGTGCTGGAATGTTGGTGTTGCCGTTCAGGACGGAAGGATGTTTCATGGGGACTGGTCGGTCCGTATGAATCTGGCGCTTTCCCTTGCAAAGGTAAAAGAAGCTTTTGAGCGTCTGGATCAATGGGTATTCCATAATACGGATGCGTGGCCGGATTGTGAACAATAAGAATGGAAGAAGAGGGAGTGTTGTCATCATCTTGACAACCCTAAAACATGGCTAAAATAAGATTGAATCGTATTTTGGCCACAGGAGGGATCCTGATGAATTATATAAAAAGAGATATAGAAAGCAAAATCCTTTCCCTTTCTCAAGAATATGCCTGTTTGCTGATTATGATATAGGCCGTTTCTCTGCTATTTGCCAGATACGAATTTGGGTCGTGTCTCTTGATGAATGTTTTTTGCTGCTTGACAAAGAGGAGGAATTATGCTAAGGTTAGTTACACAAGTAATTAACCAAATAACCAATCAACCTGTGCCGGGCAATGAAGGAAGGACACAGAAAAGGAAGTGAGTGTGTGAACGAAATCCTTTCACAGGAAAAATCGATTTACATTCAGATCCGGGAGATGATCGAGAACGATATCCTGCGGGATATCCTTCTGGAAGAAGAGCGGGCGCCGAGCACGAATGAGCTGGCGCGTGCATATTCGATCAACCCGGCGACCGCCGCTAAGGGTGTGAATCTGCTCGTTGACGAAGGGATTCTTTATAAAAAGAGGGGGATCGGGATGTTCGTCGCGACGGGGGCGAAGGCAAAGATTATGGAGAAGCGGAAGCAGAATTTTTATGACGACTACGTGAAGCGCCTGGTGGCGGAGGCAAAGAACCTGGGGATCACGAAAGAGGAGCTGGTCGCGATGATTGCAGCGGAGGGAGCGTCCGGACAGGTGACCAGAACCTGAAAATGCGATACTTATATTGCAGATGCAGGATAGTACGGAATAACGCCTGTTTTGTTGTGTGAAAAGAGAGAATGCCTGCAAGGGATATCTGCTATGAGCAAAAGGAGAGAACACGGAGGAAAGGGTATGAGCAGCATTAAGGCATCACAGATCGTGAAAACATATGGGAAGAAAGAGGTGCTTCATGGCATTGACCTGGAGCTGGAGGCCGGAAAGATTTACGGCCTCATCGGCAGGAACGGGGCAGGAAAAACTACGCTTTTATCGATCTTAAGCGCGCAGAATCCGGCGACCTCCGGAACGGTGAAGGTCGGAAAGGAACCGGTCTGGGAGAACCCGGCAGCGCTGGAGCACATCTGCTTTTCGAGAGAGCTGAACCAGATGGTAGGGAATACCGCGAACAGTATGAAGGTGAAGGAGTATCTGAAGATCGCCTCTCTGTTCCTCCCGCACTGGGACGGGGAAATGGAGCAGAAGCTCATCCGGGAGTTTCAGCTGGATACAAAGAAACGGATCAGCCGCCTTTCGAAAGGCATGCTTTCGATGGTGACGATTGTGGTGGCGCTTGCCAGTAAGGCAGAGTTTACGATTCTGGATGAGCCGGTGGCAGGGCTGGATGTGGTGGCCCGCGAGACCTTTTATCGGCTGCTGATGGAAGAATTTACCGAGAGCGGACGGACGTTTGTGATATCCACTCACATCATCGAGGAAGCGGCGAATGTTTTTGAGGAAGTGATTCTGCTGGATGAAGGAAGCATTCTTTTGAAGGAAAATACAGAGGAATTGCTCGAGCGCGCCTGGTATGTGAGCGGGCACGAGGATGAGGTTGACCGCGCGACGGCAGGCTATACGCAGCATCATGCGGAGCGGCTGGGGCGCAGCAAGGGCGTGACCATTCTGACAGAGCCGGGAGAGGCGTTTGCGACAAATTGCGATGTGACGGTTCAGAAGGTGAGTTTGCAGAAGCTGTTTGTAGCGCTTTGCGGGGAAGAGGGAGAAAAAAATGACGGGAAGAGATGAAGGGACGAGAGGCGACAGGAATGACCTGGAAACAGCCGCCGCGACTACGGTTCCCAGGAGCCGGAAGCTTTTTCATTCACTGCAATTCTGGGGGCAGATGCTGCTGCAGATGCTGGGGCTGTCTGTGGGGATCGGAATTGTCTGGTGCCTGCTGCTGCCGATTCTGAATGAGGAGATTTCTCTGGGCAGTTATCTGCCTGATTTCTTGCAGCGCGCGCCAGGTTATATGATGCTGGCAGGCGGTGTCTGCGCCTGGATTTATCCGTCTGCGCTGTTTCAGAACTATTATCCGGTTCTGGTTTCCATGAACGTTACCAGACGGCAGGTGGTGCCTGGCATCTGGCTTTGTAACGGGGCGCTGGTATGGATTCTGTTTGGAGTTCAGGTGCTGTGCGCGCATCTGGGGATGGGAGCGCCTGAAAGCGAAGGAATGTCGCTTGCCTTTGCGGGCTGTATGGCAATGGCTGCGATGGGGATTCTGATTGGGATGCTGGTTCTGTGGAGCCGGGTCGCCTGGGCGATTGCGATTGGAGTACTTTCCATCGGTACCGGATTTATTGTGGGACTCTGCTGCGGCATGGAGCTTGAGCTGTCGATTTTTAATGTTGCCTTCTGGCAGGGAGGAAGAGCCGTGATGCTTTCCGTGGCGGGAGCTGGCTTTTATCTCCTGGCAGGAGTGCTGGCCATGGCGGTTATGAGGAAAATTGAAGTGCGGTAATAAATGTAAGGATGCAGGCGATAGATGAAAACAGGCAGGTGGAATGGAGACAGGGGGAAATGTTGTGATGGTGCGAACAATAAAAAATCAATTGCGGATTCACCGGAGTACATATCTGGCAATGGCAGGACTGGAAGTGGCGTGCTTTGGAACTGGTATGGCATTGCTTGCCATCCTCATGAAAACAGCGGTCGAAGAAGGAGACGGTTCGTTCCCTCTGGGCACGATGCTGGCAGTGATTGGGGGCGGTGTATTTATTTTTATAAATGCAGGTGCAAGCTTTAACCTGTATTTTAATACAGAGGTTGCGTTTGGCTGCACCAGGCGGCAGTTTCTGGTGTCAGCTCTGCTGCAGAATCTGTTGATGGGATTTCTTTGCGCAGCCATCGCGATGGCGTGTGCGGCGGTGGAGGATACGTTGAACGCGCAGTATTTCTATCCGCAATATACACCGGAACTTGTCGTTTTTCCGTATTTCCTGCGCTATGGAATTGTCTTCGCGGTGGCACTGACGGTGCTTGCCAGCTTCTGTGGGGCACTTGTGAACCATTTCGGGCAAAAAGCACAGATGCTTCTGCTGATTGTATGGCTATTGTGCTGCTGGACGATGCCGGGCGTGACGGAGGTTTTGTTCCACACGGATGCGGAGGCCGGTGTAGAAGCAAATGGAATCATTCGGGGGATCGCGTCGGCAATTTGCGCGGTACCGCAGCCGGTCTGGCCATGCGCGGGTATTCTGCTGCTGCTGGCTGCGCTGGTATCGACCTAGGCGCTGGTAAGCCGGGAGACGGTGAAATAGGAAAAACAGCTTTGTATTATTGACTATACTGGGAATATACACGAAGAAGCGGCAGAACAAGCTGGAGGAGGAACCGGAAAATGATAGAGGCAATGGATCTTTGTAAGCAGTTTGAACGGAATGTGCGAAAAGAAGATGCGGCAGCGGGAAAACGATTCGCAGGTAAGACGGTAAAAGAGGAATTCCTCGCGGTCGATCATGTTTCCCTTCACGCAGAAGCAGGCGAGATTGTGGGCATTCTGGGACCGAACGGCGCGGGAAAGACGACCCTTCTGCGAATGCTGGGGATGCTGATGACGCCGACCGCAGGACAAGTAGCGCTGTGGGAGGAAGCTTCGGAAAACAGCGCGGAGAATGCGGAAGACTGTGGTGCGAAAAAGGATACCAATGCGCGGCGTGACAGGCGCCAGATCACCGACCCGATTCGCCGCAAGGAAGCGATCGGCTATCTCTCCGGCAACACAAAACTGTACCCGCGGTTTTCCATCCGGGAATATCTGACTATGATGGGCGAGCTTTACGGGCTTTCACAGGCGGAGATCGCAAAGCGGAGCGAGGAGATTTTTGATCTGCTTAATATGGGTTCTTTCGCGGATAACCGGATTGAGCGCCTGTCGACGGGGCAGACGCAGCGGGCCTCGATTGCGCGCTGCCTGATGGCGGATCCGCGGGTTTATATTCTGGATGAGCCGACGCTCGGCCTGGATATCCTGAGCGCGGACGCGATCATCCGTTTTATGCAGTCACAGAAAAAGCGGGGCAGAACGGTGCTGTACTCGACGCATTATCTGGAGGAAGCGCAGACGCTGTGCGACCGTATTTATATGATTGATCAGGGACGAATTGTAGCGGAGGGGACGCCGCGGGAGCTGATAGAGCGGACCGGGACGGAGAGTCTGCGGGAGGCGTTCCATATTATAATGGAAGAAACTCCTCACTTTCACTTGTGATTATGTGGAAGACAGCAAACGATATTTGACAGAAAAGGTAGCGGCTGGTTATGGAGTAGTTTCCGGGAAGGGCGGATATTGATACAGGGTCGGATTCTTGGTCGAAGGGTT
>JAJQGP010000102.1 GCA_021200475.1 Lachnospiraceae bacterium | reverse complement strand
CGTTTAATCTGATCCCGGTTACGATGGCGAAAATGGGGATCACGGCTACCTTTGTCAGCCCGGATGCGAGCGAGGAAGAGTTGAACGCGGCGTTCCGGCCAAATACAAAAGCAGTCTTTGGCGAGACCATCGCGAATCCGGCATTGACCGTACTTGACATTGAGAAATTTGCAAAAGCTGCCCATGCGCATGGGGTACCGCTGATCGTAGATAACACATTCCCGACGCCGGTGAACTGCCGCCCGTTTGAGTGGGGAGCGGATATTGTGACGCACTCGACGACAAAATATATGGACGGCCATGGGGCGGCTTTGGGCGGAGCGATTATTGATCATGGTGTGTTTGACTGGATGGCGCATGCGGAGAAGTTCCCGGGACTGTGCACACCGGATGAGAGTTATCATGGCATTACCTATGCGGAAAAATTTGGTAAGGAAGGCGCATTTATTACAAAATGCACATCCCAGCTGATGCGGGATTTTGGCTCCATGCAGTCTCCGCAGAACGCATTTATCCTGAATCTGGGACTGGAGTCGCTCCATGTCCGTATGCCGAAGCATGTGGAGAATGGACAGGCAGTGGCGGAATTTCTTTATAATCATCCGAAGGTGGCGTATGTGAATTATTCCGGTCTGCCAACGGACAAATATTACGAGGTGGCACAGAAATATCTGCCCAATGGCGGCTGCGGCGTTGTTTCGTTTGGATTAAAAGGCGGCCGCGAGGCGGCGTCTGTCTTTATGCGTGAGCTGAAGCTTGGCGCGATTGAGACTCATGTAGCGGACGCACGCACCTGCTGTCTGAATCCGGCGACCTCTACGCATCGGCAGATGAACGATGAGCAGCTGGCAGAGGCTGGCGTACCGGCGGAGCTGATCCGCATCAGTCTGGGTCTGGAGGATAAGGAAGATCTGATTGCGGATATCGCGAACGCGCTGGATGCGATTTGAGTGTAATTTTTATTATAAACATTGTAACTGTTCAGAACAGCGGGCCGCAGGTCGATGCTTCGCTCAGATCGGCGCGAGACGAACAGTACTGGTGTGTGGCACCTGTCTTTTCGATGCTGTTCAGAACGGTTACGAAATATTTTTCATTCAGAGTCGAAAGAGAAAGGCTGTTTGGGAAGCTGGTTTTCTTTGGACTCTTTTTGTTGTTCCTGCTTGACAAATGGAAAGGATGGATTTAAAATCACCACATAACATAAGACGTGGCTTCGAAAACCATGTGATGCAAATTTTAGGGGAGGATGTCATGGAACGGAATTATGTTTTGAGCTGCTGTTCGACAGTGGATTTGACAAAAGCGCATCTGGAGAAGCGGGATATCAAATATGCCTGTATGCACTATTCTCTGGATGGGAAAGAATATCTGGATGATCTGGGACAATCCATGTCGTTTGACCAGTTTTATAAAGCGATGCAGGATGGAGCGGAAACGAAGACTTCGCAGATTAATACAGAGGAATTCCTGAAATATTTTCGCCCGTTTTTGGAACAGGGACTGGATGTGTTTCATGTGAGTCTTTCGAGCGGGATTTCGGGCACTTATAATTCTGCGTGCATCGCGCGGGATACACTCCGGGAGGAATTTCCGGACAGGACAATCCGGGTTGTCGATTCCCTGGCCGCTTCTTCTGGTTATGGTTTGCTGATGGATTTGCTTGCGGATCAACGGGATGCCGGAGCTTCTATGGAGGAACTGTACGATTGGGTACAGAAGAACCGTCTGACGGTTCATCACTGGTTTTTCTCAACAGATCTGACCTTTTTTATCAAGGGCGGACGGGTTTCGAAGACAGCCGGTTTCTTTGGAACGATGCTGAATATCTGTCCGCTTCTGAATGTGGACGATGAGGGAAAACTGATTCCACGCAGCAATGTCAGAGGGAAACGCGCGGTGATTCGTAAGCTTGTGGAGAAAATGAAAGAGCATGCACTGGGTGGCACGGCTTACAGTGGGAAATGCTATATTTCTAATTCCGCGTGCCCGGAAGACGCCCAGGCAGTTGCGGATCTGGTGGAGAAGACCTTTCCCAACCTGCCTGAGCCAGTGCTGATTAACAGCATCGGTACGACGATTGGCAGCCATACCGGTCCGGGAACAGTCGCTCTGTTTTTTTGTGGGAGACGAAAGAGTCCATTGATGGCTGGTTATCCCGAGCATGGCCTGAGCCCTGGCCATGGCTTGGGCAAAGAGAATCCTTCTGATCCTTCAGGACTTATGTCCGGTGAATGCTTCCAGCTCTTCACGGTCAAGAATCAGTTTGATCGCCCATGACGGCACGTCTACATCGCAATAGTCCTCTTTCAGGAATACAAAAGCGGTGTCATAGGGCGGCTTTTTGACCGGAAAGATGCCATAGCCGTCTGTAAAATAGATCAGTCCGCGCAGCTTCGTAAAGCAGCCCTGGCGGGCCAGCTCCTGCACACGCGCAAACGGCGGGCGGAAGTCGGTGCCGCCGAAGCCGCGGATGGTGAAATGCTCCAGATAGTCTCGCATCTCTTCCTGATTGGTGACCAGGACATCCTCCTGCACCTGATCATCACATTGCAGAATGTGGACGTGTATTTTTCGGAAAAAGCTTTCCGATTCGCTTAAGATATGATACGTCTCTTCCAGAAAATGCAGCAAAAGATCGCCCTTGCAGGAGAGGGAGGTATCCAGCACGATCACGAAATCTTCGATTTTTTTCACTTCTTTTGTCTCAAGCGGTTCAATGAGCGGTACATTGCCGTACAGATCCATCCCATAGTTATAATATATGTAGTCAAAGGCGTCCAGATCGACCTGCATTTCTTCTTTTAATACTGAGAACTTTCGCAGAAACTCCCGATAATCATAGTGTCTGCGGTTTGCTGCGCAGACCGTTTCCTCCAGTGCTTTCACATCGTCAGAACGATCCTTTCCGAAGGCTTCCATTTCGGTCTGCATGCGGTCGCGGATGTCTTCCCATCGTTTTTTGGCTTCCGAAGGAAAATCGTTTGACGAACGCTGCATCTGTTCCTGTGAGCGGTCCTCCGGATCGGTGAAAGTGTCTTGCCCAGGCAAAGGCATATCTGATATTTGCGCATTGTCCGGTGCAGAAGCTGCCGGATTCTGAGTCTGCTCAGACAGATTCTGGGGCGGAGTGGGCAGGATGGCCTGCTCTCTGGAAGTGTGGGGCGGCTGTTTCGCGGAACGCTCTTCTTCCCAGCGGCTGTGGTCGTCTGCGGAAAATTCCCGTTTCAGGCGGTCAAGCTGCGCCTGTACAGGGTGGACCCGGCAAAGGCAGCGGTAAACGCGCTGGGCGGTCAGAGCAGGGCGGGAAGCAGTTCCGCCAGTAGAAGATTCCCTGCCAGAAGAAGGACGCACATTTTCAGAGTCCTGCATGTCCGTGTCTTCGGCCAGTGTATGGTAGAATTCCCTTCTAAGCGCCGACATGGGCCGATGCAGCGCGCGGATATAGAGACCGTCCATGATGGATTCGACTGCAATGTCACAGGCAAGATTCCAGTACTCCGGATCCCGGTCCCCACGCACCCAGGGATGGGCGAAGAGGCAGTGCAGAATGCTGTGCAGGTAAAGGCGGTTGACATATTCCCTTCCCTGACGGAAAACACTCGTCAGCTGATCTGGCTGAAAATAGTAATAGATACCGTCCGTACCGGCCGTGCGGATCTGTCCGTCCGGAAGGGGCCTCAGAGTGGCGAGCGCTACATCCAGAAATCGCATATTCAGATATAATTCGTTTTGTGCGCCGCGCAGAATATCCTGGGCAACTTCCGCAAAGGCGAGCGAGCGTGTTTGCTCGTCATAAATAACACTCATTGGAATTCCTCCTGCAAAAAAGTAGCGTGTCATGTAGAAATTTGCCGCAAACAGCGGCGCTTCCTTATCCTCGGAGTGACACGGTTTCTGTGTTCTTACTATATCATGTAAGTTTCCGTGTATGCAATCCTTTTCTCAATTGTTTCAGATGCCTTTCTCTGCTCATTCCTGTATACAGCCAGACCATGTTTCCGTGCTGGTCTGGGGCCTGTTTCATACAAAGTGCGGGCTTGCCGCCTATCGAGGGCCGAAAATGCAATTGCAGCAGGCATCCGGCTTCATCGCACAGCGATTTTCCTTTTAAAAACCCGGAGAAACTCTTGACAGCGTCTTTTTGCAAGCGTAAACTGAACACCGAAAGCAGAAATCTTTATTTTACACAAAGGAAGGTTTAAAATTATGGAGAAAAAGAATATTGACTGGGCAAACCTGGGGTTTGGCTATGTGCAGACCGATAAGCGGTATGTTGCAAATTATAAGGATGGTGCCTGGGATGACGGCGCACTGATCTCGGACGCGATGGTAACGATCAGCGAGTGCGCGGGTGTGCTTCAGTACGCGCAGACCTGTTTTGAGGGGCTGAAGGCCTATACCACGGAGGATGGTCATATTGTGATGTTCCGCCCGGATCTGAACGCTGCCCGTCTGAAATCCTCCTGCGAGCGCCTGGAGATTCCGGTATTTCCGGAAGAGCGTTTCATCGAGGCAGTTTCTGAGACCGTAGCCGCGAATGAAGCATATGTGCCGCCCTATGGCTCCGGCGCGACACTTTATATTCGTCCGTATATTTTCGGCAGCAGTGTGGTGATCGGTGTGGCTCCGGCCGCTGAGTATCAGTTCCGCGTGTTTACGACTCCGGTAGGTCCGTACTTCAAAGGTGGTGCGAAGCCGCTGACGATCCGTGTGTCTGATTTTGACCGTGCGGCACCTCATGGCACCGGCCATATTAAGGCAGGACTGAATTATGCGATGAGTCTCTACGCGATCGTTGACGCACATCAGAAGGGCTTTGATGAGAATATGTACCTGGATCCGGCTACCCGTACGAAGGTAGAGGAAACCGGCGGTGCGAACTTCCTGTTTGTGACGAAGGACAATAAGGTCGTGACTCCGAAGTCAGACAGCATTCTTCCTTCTATTACACGCCGTTCGCTGATCACGGTTGCCAGAGATTACCTTGGTCTCGAGGTAGAAGAACGTGAGGTTCTCTTCGATGAGGTGAAGGATTTCGCAGAGTGCGGCCTGTGCGGGACTGCGGCTGTTATTTCCCCGGTTGGAAAGATCGTAGACCATGGAAATGAAATCTGCCTCCCGAGCGGCATGACCGAAATGGGGCCGGTGACGAAGAAGCTCTATGACACTCTGACCGGTATCCAGATGGGCCGCATTGAGGCGCCGGAAGGCTGGATTCATGTGATCAAATAAATTTGTATGAAAAATCTGCAGCATGTTTTATCCGGTGAACAGAGATCAGCTGTTTAGGATAAAGATTGCCATTGACTAACAAAGAACCTCCCTGTTACAATCAGTCTAATGCGATAGACAAATTGTACGCAGAGGGGGTTTTTAATATGCAAATGCTGACAGATGTACCGAGCAACACGGTCTGTACGGTCAAATGGATGCTTGGTCTGCCGGAGGAGACAGATCAGGAACTGAGGGATTGGGAGATTTGTCAGGGGAGCGAGATCCGTGTGATTCAAAACAATGGAGGCGGACTGTTGATCATAGGGGCAGGCCCACGCAGGATCGCATTAGGAGCAGATACCGCAAATCATATCCGTGTGTGACGAAAAGACTGCGGTTGGCTCATTTGTTGATTTATTTGAGTTCCAGCTCTTTCAGCCGTGTTTCGATGGAACGGCTGCGCTCTTCAAAGAGCAGTTCTTTGTTGTAGCGGTAATAGCGCTCACAGTCATACTGCTGCAGGAAGCGGATACAGTAGTAGTCTGTGTTCAGGTTTGTTACAAAGATCACGGTTTCCTGGCCGCTTCCGAAGGCAGCTTCGATGAAGTCGAAGGCATGCTCCAGCATCGCTCCGGCTTTCTCAAAGCTCTCATCCAGGGCATCCTGCTCCCGATCAAACTGTTCTTTGATCCAGTCGAAGGCATCTTCCGGCTCCTGCAGGCCGGAGGCCTGTAAATTGTGATTCCAGGCTTCCAGCTTCTCTGCTGCCTGGCGATAGCGGCGGTCTTCTTCACGAGAGAGCAGACCAGCCGTTTTTTTCTGCTCATATTCCTGAGCGAATGGTTCGATCTGATCGGCAAGGCCGTTGTTCGCATGAAATCCTGTTTCCTTTAATCGCTTCAGCTGCTCAAAGAGCAAAAGATTTGCTTCCTCCTGGCGAATCTGCGTGGCAAAGCAGTTCCGGCAGCGGGCGAGCAAAAGATTGACGACGCTGAGCCGCTCATCGAAAGGCGCGTGTGCGGCCTTTTTGAGAAGAACTTCATCGATGTGTCCGGCGAGCACGGCATCTAACTGGTAATCCATCTGATATTTCCGGTACAATTCGAGATAATTGGCAAAATCCCTGGCGATCCTCTCGTGCTGGATATATTGGATCACCACTTCGCGGTCCATTTCCTTGCCAAGTGTTTCGTAGACCTTCAGCATGGTTGAGAGGTCTTCCCAGCCACGCGGGGTCGCAAATTTTCGCCCATCTACGGTTGTTTCCATCTTGTAAAAGCTGCCGGGGCGCGTGTCGAGATAGGAGATGACGGCAGAATGAACCTGCTCTTTTTGCGCGTATTCTTTCCAGACCGCATAGTCTGGTTCCACTTCGATCTTTTTCACACGATCCATCGTGACAACATCAAATTCCCGGACGGATTTGTTGTATTCCGGCGGATTTCCGGCCGCAACGATGATCCAGCCCTGCGGAATCTCATGGCTTCCGAAGGTCTTGCACTGCAAAAACTGCAGCATGGCAGGTGCAAGTGTTTCCGAAACGCAGTTGATTTCATCGATAAACAGGATGCCTTCCCGCAATCCGGTTGTTTTCATTTTTTTGTAAATGGATGCGACAATTTCGCTCATCGTGTACTCTGTCACGGGAATTTCCTGCCCGTCAAATTCCTGCCTGGAGATGAATGGCAGGCCGATCGCGCTCTGCCGCGTGTGATGCGTAATGGTATAGGAAACCAGGCCAATCCCGCACTCGCGGGCCACCTGTTCCATGATCTGTGTTTTACCGATGCCTGGCGCGCCCAGCAGCAGCACCGGGCGCTGACGAATCTGCGGAATCACATAGTCCCCGAATTCGTCCTTCAGCAGATAGGCTTCGATGGTATCTTTTATTTCATTTTTTGCGCGTTTGATGTTCATAAGTCTGAAATGCCTCGTTTTCTTATTCCTTCATAGCTTCCCGGATTTTTTTTACTGCTTCTGCGACGCTTAAGCCTGTGATGTCGACCGTAATATCTGCGTACTTCTCATAGAGCGGAACGCGCTCGGTGTAGAGATCATCCAGTGTCTGTCCGGGCTTTATGGTGACGCCTCTTTGAGACAGGTCGCCCAGCCGTCCGGCAAGCTCTTCACAGCTGATTTTCAGGTAGACAATTGTTCCGATCGAATGCAGGTGCTCCATCGCCTGTGGGCAGTAGATGACACTGCCGCCGGTCGCGATAACGGTCTGGTCTGTAGTGATCTGTGTGTTGACGCGCTCTTCGATTGCGCGGAAGCCCTCCAGACCGCAGCGTTCAATAATCTGCCACAGCAGCAGCCCTTCGGCCTTTTGAATCAGAAGGTCAGAGTCGATAAAATCGTACCCCAGCATTTTGGCGAGAACAATGCCCACCGTGCTTTTTCCGGCACCGGGCATTCCGATTAAAGTAAGATTGTTCATGTTTTTTGCTCTTTCTGTCTATACTCTTTTGCTGCCGGAATCATGTAGTTCATTAGTTAAGAAAAGAGAACTCCAATTGCACCGAGCAGTCCATTGCTGGCGAGTCCCATGATGACGCCTGCAAGCAGAACTCCAAGCATCACCGCGGTAATGGTGGATTTGAAATCCATCTTCAGGATACTGGCAGCGAGTGTGCCGGTCCATGCGCCTGTACCCGGAAGCGGGATACCGACAAAAAGCAGCAGAGCAATAAAAAGCCCCCTTCCGGCTTTGGCCTGCAGCTTCTGTCCGCCCTTTTCCCCCTTTTCCAGAAAAAAAGTGAACAGTTTCCCAATCAAAGGCTTATCCTGCCCCCAGACGAGCACTCTGCGTGCGAACAGATAGATAATCGGCACAGGAAGCATATTTCCGATGATCGCCACGATGTAGGTTGGTATGGTTGGCAGTCCGAAAAGCACGCCGTAGGGGATAGCCCCGCGCAGTTCAATTAAGGGAAGCATGGAAATCAGAAACACAATCAGGTAACTTTTCATAGAAAACAGAATCTCCTTTATCAGTGAATTTGCAATTGACTTTACCTGCGAAATTTCTTTATCAATATAACAGCAAAGGGAAGAAAATGCAATCAGAATATGAATCGGATAATCGTTTTTGGGACATACTGGGAGTAATGCAGAATGAATATAAAATGTTATAAGGAGATACCTGACATGGCAGAACCGCAGAAAATTTACTGGAAGCTCTGGCAGAACGCAGCCTGCATGAAGCATCTGCTGCCAATCGGCGAGAGCTTTGACCTGGTTCAGAGAGATATCCGCCTCGGCGGAAGAGAAGCGTCGTTTTATTTCCTGGATGGAATGATGAATGACGAAGCGATGCTGAAGATTCTGGATTCCATCCTGAAAATCACACCGGAGGAGATGCCGCAGGACGCGGAAAGCTTTATCCGGAAAATTCCGTATTCAGAAGTGGGTACGGTGGAGGACTTTGACCAGGCGGTACGCCTGGTGCTTTCCGGCATTACCATGCTTTTTGTGGACGGGTACGGCGAGGGCATCCAGATTGACTGCCGCTCCTATCCGGTCCGCAGTGTGGATGAGCCGGGGATGGACAAGTCCCTGCGCGGATCGAAGGACGGTTTCGTGGAGACAATTGTGTTTGATACGGCATTGATTCGCAGGCGAATCCGCGATCCGAATCTGATCATGGAGATTCTGGAGGTCGGCAAATCCTCCCGTTCGGATGTCGTACTCTGCTATATGAAAAATCTCGTGGACCCGAAGCTGCTTGAAACGGTGCGCACGCGGATCCAGACGATTGAGACGCCAGATCTGTGCATGAACCAGCAAAGCCTGGCGGAGGCATTGATTGGTACACGCTGGTACAACCCGTTTCCCAAATTTAAATTTACGGAACGTCCGGATACTACAGCTGCCTGCATTATGGAAGGAAAGCTGGCAATTCTGGTGGATAACGCGCCTTCAGCGATGATTTTGCCGACTTCCATATTTGATATGATCGAGGAAGCAAATGATTATTATTTTCCGGCCTGGACGTCGCTGTATCTGAAAATTTCCCGCATTCTGATTTTGCTTGTGACGGTCTTTCTGACACCGGTTTACCTGCTCCTGATGCAGAATCCGCAGTGGATACCGCCGCTGTTTGATTTTATTCTGATCCGGGATGCAGTCAACATTCCGCTGATCTGGCAGCTGTTAATCCTGGAACTGGCGATTGACGGCCTGCGGCTGGCGGCGCTGAATACACCGAATATGCTCAGCACTCCACTGAGTATTTTTGCGGGCCTTGTGCTCGGAGAATTTGCCGTGACTTCCGGATGGTTTAATACGGAAGTCATGCTCTACATGGCCTTTGTGGCCGTAGCGAATTACACCCAGCCGAACTTTGAGCTGGGCTATGCGGTGAAATTCATGCGCCTGATCCTGCTGATTCTGACGGCGGCGTTTGATCTGCCGGGATTCCTCGCGGGCTGTCTGATTCTGATTTTGCTTCTCTGTACGAATCAGACGCTTTCCGGGAGAAATTACCTGCATATCAGCCGGAATTAGCAGATGCTGCTTTCGCTGCATTTTCAACACTGACCACGCAGCAGGTGCGTGGTCGGGTTGTGACCAGTAAGTAACGAATGGTCACATATGGCAGACGGCATCGTAAGCCCCTGTGCGGGATGCGCGAGAAAATTCGATACGGACTGCCAGATCAGGATAACGATTGCCCTGGCTCTTGCGCGGCCTGCATTGATTTTCTGATTTTGTGCAAAATGTCAAAAAAGTTCTTGAAAAAAAGTGAGTTGTTGTGTATGATAGACGCATACTAAGATTCCAGGAGGGACTGTCTATGGAAAACAGGGCGAACAGAATTGAGTCAAAGCTAAACAAGAACGTGATTATCCGGACGATTCCGGGACATTTTGCCACGAACCACTCCCATATCAATAATTATGTGGATATGACCATTATGAAGTGCAGGAAGAGCGAGGCTTCCGCGGCAGCTTCCGTGCTGGCGAGAAAGTATACGAATTCTACGTACATAGATACGATTATCTGCATGGATGGCTGCGAGGTGATCGGTGCGTATCTGGCGGATGATCTGACAGAATCGGGGATCATGTCTCTGAACCGCCATCAGACGATGTATGTGGTGACGCCGGAGATGAATCCGGGCGGGCAGCTGATCTTCCGCGACAATATGCAGATGATGATTAAAGGAAAGCACTGCATCCTTCTGCTGGCTTCCGCGACGACCGGCCGGACGATTGCCAGTGCGATCGAATGCATCCACTATTACGGCGGCATTCTGGAAGGCATCTCGGCAATTTTCAGTGCAAGCCGGGAAGTAGAAGGCTTTGAGATCAACAGTATCTTCCACGGCGAAGATATCGGCGATTATCAGACCTATGAGGTAGGTCAGTGCCCGATGTGCGCGGCAGGGCAGAAGATTGACGCGATTGTGAACAGCTTTGGGTATTCGAAGCTGTGATGGGACGATGAAGCGGTTTGCACACCCGGTGCTGTGAGAAGAATGGGGAGCGGTTCCGGGAATTGAAATGCCTAACACCATCAATAAAAACAGAAAAGACAGCCTGTGCCGGAAGGTCAGACTGTCTTTTTCATTGTGCGCTCTTTTATTTTATTTTTACAGATGCTTCTTTTTTCAGGTTCTTCTGTGCGGTGGAGAGCATCAGCTTGATGCGGTTGAGCTGGTTGACCTCGCTGGCGCCCGGATCGTAGTCGATGGCTACGATGTTGGACATCGGATACTGGCGGCGCAGCTCTTTGATGACGCCCTTGCCGACTACGTGGTTCGGCAGGCAGGCGAATGGCTGCGTGCAGACGATGTTGTTGACGCCGGAATGGATCAGCTCCAGCATCTCGCCGGTCAGGAACCAGCCTTCCCCGGTCTGGTTGCCGAGGGAGACGATATCCTTGGCCATTTCGCCGAGCTCGCTGATCTTTGAAGGCGGGTCAAAGTGGACGCTCTTGCGCAGCTCGTCGCCGGCGGCGGCGCGCAGCTTTTCGAGGAAAGCGATGCCGAGGTTCGCGAAGGTTGCCGTACTTTTTTTCGTCCCCAGATTCTGGCTTTTGAAGTTCTGGTTATAGAAGCAGTAAAGGAAAAAGTCCATCAGGTCCGGCACGACGGCCTGTGCGCCCTCTTTTTCCAGCAGCTCTACGAGGTAGTTGTTGGCAGCCGGCATGAATTTTACCAGAATTTCGCCGACTACGCCGACCTTTGGTTTTACCTCGTCGGTGATCGGGAGATTGTCAAAGTCGCGGATGATCTCGCGGCACAGTTTTTTGTATTCCCGGTAGGAAGGATTGCCGGCGACAAATTCACAGCAGCGGTCCTCCCATTTTTTGAACAGCGCATTTGCCGAGCCTGGCTCCTTTTCGTAGGGGCGCATCCGGTACAGACAGCGCATGAAAATATCACCGAACTCGAGCGCGAACAGAGCGCGTTTGAGCAGGGAATAGCTCAGTGTGAAGCCAGGGTTTCCCTCCAGACCGCTTAAGTTCAGAGAGATTACCGGGATCTGCTGCATGCCGGCCTTTTCCAGCGCACGGCGGATGAAGCCGACGTAGTTCGAAGCGCGGCAGCCGCCGCCGGTCTGCGTCATGATGACGGCCGTGTGATTCAGATCGTATTTGCCGGAGAGCAGTGCCTCCATGATCTGGCCGACCACCATCAGGGACGGATAGCAGGCGTCGTTGTTGACATACCGCAGTCCCATGTCAATCGCGTGACGGTTGTCGTTCGGAAGCACCTCCAGATGGTAGCCGGAGGCGTTCATCGCAGCGGAAATCACCCGGAAATGGATCGGCGACATCTGCGGACACAGAATCGTGTAATCCTTGCGCATTTCTTTGGTGAACTGGACGCGCTCAATATTCGCCGGGACAATCTGGCGCGGCTCATCCTGGCGCTCTTTGCACACACGGATGGCGGAGAGCAGGGAACGGACTCGGATGCGGGCAGCGCCCAGGTTGTTGACCTCATCGATTTTCAGGCAGGTATAGATCTTGCCGGAGCGGGAGAGAATGTCGTTCACCTCATCGGTGGTGACGGCATCCAGACCGCAGCCGAAGGAATTCAGCTGGATCAGGTCCAGGTCCTCTCTGGTCTTTACAAAATTCGCCGCGCCGTAGAGACGGCTGTGATACATCCACTGGTCGAGCACCTGCAGCGGCCGTTCGACCGGGTTCAGATTGGAGACGGAATCCTCGGTCAGCACCGCGACGCCGTAGGAATTGATCAACTCCGGGATGCCGTGGTTGATCTCTGAATCTATGTGATAGGGACGACCCGCGAGCACGATGCCGTGGCGACCGGTTTCTTCGAGGTATTTCAGTGTCTCCTGCCCTTTGTCGTACATCGCCTGGCGTGTTTTTGCCATCTCCTCCCAGCCGGCCTTTGCCGCGGCGGTCACCTCACTGGCCGGGATATCCGGGAACGCTTCCTTCAGGCGTTTGGTCACCGTATCCAGATTCGTGAAAGCAATGAACGGATTTTCAAAACGCACATGTTCCGTGCGCAGGCTTTCTACATTATTTTTAATATTCTCCGCATAGGAGGTGACAATCGGGCAGTTGTAATGGTTCGGCGCATCCTCAAACTCCGTGCGTTCGTACGGGATGCACGGATAGAAGATATATTTGATGCCTTTTTTGATCAGCCATTCAATATGCCCGTGCGCGAGCTTTGCCGGATAGCATTCAGACTCGCTGGGGATGGACTCGATGCCCAGCTCGTAGATCTTGCGCGTGGAGGGCGGCGAGAGGATGACCCGGTACTTCAGCTCCGTGAAAAAGCGGAACCAGAACGGGTAGTTTTCATACATATTCAGCACACGCGGGATACCGACGATGCCGCGTTCGGCTTCGTCCTCCGGGAGTGGCTCGTAGGAAAAAAGCAGCTTATTCTTATATTCAAATAAGTTCGGCACGTGATCCTTGTTGCGCTCCTTGCCGATGCCGCGCTCGCAGCGGTTGCCGCTGATAAACTGGCGTCCGCCGGAGAAGCGGTTGATCGTCAGGCGGCACTGGTTCGTACAGCCCTTGCATTTCGCCGAGGAGGTCGTGTACTCCAGTGCATTGATGCGCTCGATGGAGAGCATCGTGGACTTCGGAAACGCAGGTGTTTGTGAGGCGGCCGCTTCTGCATTTGCCACGTCAGATTCTGACAAGGTCGGGCAGGTGGTCTGTGCGTCGGCGATGCGTCTGGCCTTTTCATATTTTGCCACCTCGGCCTGGTAACGCTCACGTGCCACCAGCGCCGCACCAAACGCCCCCATGATTCCGGCGATGTCCGGGCGGATGGCTTCGCAATTCGCGATACGCTCAAAGCTGCGCAGCACACCGTCATTGTAGAAGGTGCCGCCCTGTACGACGATATGGTGCCCAAGCTGGGAAGCGTCGGACACTTTAATTACCTTATAGAGTGCGTTTTTAATGACCGAGTAAGCCAGACCGGCAGAGATGTCGGAAACCTCCGCGCCCTCTTTCTGGGCCTGCTTTACTTTGGAATTCATGAAAACGGTGCAGCGTGTTCCCAGATCGATGGGGTGCTTTGCGAACAGAGCGGCTTTTGCGAAATCCTGCACCGAATAATTCAGAGATTTTGCGAAAGTCTCGATGAAGGAGCCGCAGCCGGAGGAGCAGGCCTCATTCAGCTGTACACTGTCCACCGTGCCGTTCTTAATTTTGATGCACTTCATGTCCTGACCGCCGATATCGAGGATACAGTCCACCTCCGGGTCAAAGAAAGACGCCGCGTAGTAGTGCGACACCGTCTCCACCTCGCCCTCATCAAGCAGCAGGGCAGACTTGATCAGCGCTTCGCCGTAGCCGGTCGAGCAGGACCAGGTAATGTGCGCGTCTGCCGGGAGCAGAGAATAGATCTCCTGCACGGCCTGAATGGTCGTGCGCAGCGGACTGCCGTTGTTATTGCTGTAAAAGGAATACAAAAGTGTGCCGTCCTCACTGACGAGGGCCGCTTTTGTCGTGGTGGAACCGGCGTCAATGCCCAGGAAGCAGTTGCCGCTGTAGGTGGACAGATCACCGGTCTTTACCTTGTGGTGGCTCTGCCGCTCGATGAAATCATCGTAATCCTGCTGGGTGGCGAAAAGCGGCTCCATGCGGGCAACCTCAAATTCCATGTGGATGTTGCCGGAAAGCCGATGGATGAGCGCGCCGAAGGTCGTCACTTCCCCGGTATGATCCGCATGCGTATCTGCAGAGGCTTCGCCGCAGCCGCAGCTCTCGCAGCTGCAGTCCTCACAGCTATCCTCTACGATGGCAGTATGGAACTGGTATTTTTCCGAAAGCTTCTCCACATCTGCGTTCAGCGCGGAGCCGATCGCCGCGAACAGGTGAGAATTCTCCGGTGTGATCGCGTGTTCTTCATCCAGATTCAGCGTGCGGATAAACGCCGCCCGCAGCTCGGAGAGGAAATGCAGCGGGCCGCCAAGAAAGGTGATGTGCCCCCGGATCGGTTTGCCGCAGGCCAGGCCGCTGATGGTCTGGTTGACCACCGCCTGGAAAATCGAAGCCGAAAGGTCTTCCTTCGTCGCCCCGTCATTGATCAGCGGCTGAATATCGGATTTTGCAAACACGCCGCAGCGCGCCGCGATCGTATACAGGGAAGAATAATTTTTCGCATACTCATTCAGTCCGGCGGCATCCGTCTGCAGAAGAGAAGCCATCTGGTCGATAAATGAGCCGGTGCCGCCCGCGCAGACACCATTCATGCGCTGCTCCACATTACCGCCCTCAAAGTAGACAATCTTCGCGTCCTCCCCGCCGAGCTCGATCGCCACATCTGTCTGCGGTACATAATGCTGAAGCGCGGTTGCCACCGCGATCACTTCCTGTACAAATGGTACCTGCAGGTGATTCGCGAGTGAGAGCCCGCCGGAGCCCGTAATCACCGGAGCTACTGTCAGGTCGCCGAGTTTTTCAGAGGCTTCCTGTAAAAGCGCGGAGAGCGTCTCCTGTATGTTGGCGTAATGCCGTCTGTAATCAGAAAATAATAACTCTTTCTCCGGACTAAGTACCGCCACCTTGACTGTAGTGGAGCCGATATCAATCCCGAGCGTATGTAAAAGACTGGTGGAATTGTTTGCCATAAACACTGCGGATATGCCGCACCCTCCTTTGTATCTTTTGAGCTGAAGTTTTATTCAAGCATTCCGTATTATAGTACAAACATTTGAAAATAGCAAATACTACATTTCACCATTCATTCAGGGAACGGTTGTTTTTCAATGATTCGGATTAGAAAATAAACGTTTTGTGATAAAATAAAGTAAAAGATGGAAAATAAAAAGGAAATGTGATATTTATATATTTTCTGTCGACTCTTTCCAGCAGGAAGGAGGTGATACCATATGGTGGAATTTATCGCCAGGTTTCTTTGCTACAGCTATATTATTCCATGATCCCGAAAAAGTCAATCATAAAATTGATTGACTTTGCGAATCAGGAATATTATGATACAGAGGATTTTGAAAACACGGGCGATGTCCCGTTCTGGGAGATATGGAATGTATAAGATTTTAAAAACAGACCACCTTGCGAAGCGAGCGGTTTTTGAGACTGTGCATGGGACAGTCCAGACACCGGTATTTATGAACGTCGGTACAGTCGCGGCCATCAAGGGCGCGGTGGCGACGACGGATCTGTATGAGATTGGTACGCAGATTGAATTATCCAATACTTACCATCTGCACGTGCGGCCGGGGGATGAAGTGATAAAAAAACTGGGCGGGCTGCATCGCTTTATGAACTGGGAGCGTCCGATTCTGACGGATTCGGGCGGATTTCAGGTCTTTTCGCTGGCCAGCCTTCGCAAAATAAAAGAAGAGGGCGTCACGTTCCAGTCACACATTGATGGACATAAGATCTTTATGGGGCCGGAACAGAGCATGCAGATTCAGTCCAACCTGGGCTCCACGATCGCGATGGCGTTTGACGAATGCCCATCGAGCGTAGCGGACCGAAGCTATGTGCAGAATTCCGTTGACCGCACAGCGCGCTGGCTGGTGCGCTGTAAGGATGAAATGCAGCGGCTGAATGCTCTGCCGGATACGATCAATCCGCACCAGCTGCTTTTTGGCATTAATCAGGGGGCGATTTATGAGGATATCCGCATCGATCACGCGAAGCGCATTTCGGAGCTGGAGCTGGATGGTTATGCGATCGGCGGCCTGGCGGTCGGAGAGTCGCATGAGCAGATGTATCACATATTAGACGAGGTGGTGCCTTATCTGCCGCAGGACAAGCCGACTTATCTGATGGGTGTGGGGACCCCTGTCAATATTCTGGAAGGAGTTGCGCGCGGCGTCGACTTTTTTGACTGCGTTTATCCAAGCCGGAATGGCCGTCACGGTCACGTCTACACCAGGGATGGCAAATTAAACCTTTTTAACGCCAGGTATGAGCTGGATGCGCGTCCCATTGAAGAAGGCTGCGGCTGCCCGGCCTGCTGTCATTACAGCCGTGCCTATATCCGCCACCTGCTCAAAGCGAAAGAGATGCTCGGAATGCGGCTCTGTGTGCTGCACAACCTTTACCATTATAATCATCTGATGGAGGAGATCCGGGAGGCGATCGAGCAGGAGCGCTATGAAGCATTCAAAAAAGAAAGAACAGAGCGTTATCTGCAGGGAGCGGACGCCTGACAGATGGTGCACCGAACACGCGTTTCCCACCCATTTTCGTTTCGAAAAGGGTGATGTCAGACCAGATCAGTCATGCTATAATGACGGAAAAAAGAGACAGCTCTGTCTGGCAGGAGCGAAGAGGGAGGTACAGATGGAAAAAAAATCACGACACTACGATTTCGAGGGCGCGGTCTTTGATATCCCGATGTACTACGATGCACTGGCGGATATGTATATTGAGGAGTATCGGAATTTTTATGAGAACCCGGTGTGGACGAAAGACGGACATCCGATTATGGGATCGGTAGAAGAAGCCTGTCCGTGTGGGGAGTGGGATGAGCCGGAGCGGTGTAACACCTGCGGTTCCTGCAGGTTTTTCCGGTTTCTTGCTCCGCATACTCTGATTGGGGTATGCCGGCAGGATAAAAGGCTCTGGGCGAATAAAACAGAGCAGAAAAATAAGAAAAATGACAGCTGACACGAAAGAATCAAAAAAAAAAGACTTGATTCGCGCGGGTGGATTGTGTATTATGGTATGCAGTCAGCCGCAATATTACTTTTGTGACGTGCCGGGAGCCGGGGCGCTTTCCGGGTGATCGTGCGGCGAAAACGAGAGAATCAGGAGGCACAGGACATGTTGAATCTATTAACGGACTCCACCACATCGACAGGCAGCAGTATGATCGTGCTGATCATTTATATTGTGGTGATTGGTGTTGCTATGTATTTTTTTGCGGTGCGTCCGCAGAAAAAGGAACAAAAGCGCCTGCAGGCATTGATTAATTCCGTGGAAGTCGGAGACACAGTCGTCACCACGAGCGGTTTCTATGGTGTAGTGATTGACCTTACGGACGAGGACTGCATTGTAGAGTTTGGGAGCAATAAAAACTGCCGGATCCCGATGAAAAAGTCGGCGATTGCGGATGTTGAAAAAGCCGGACAGGCATAAGGATTGTGTATTAGGTACCGGGAAGGTACGGATAAGCGCTATGCGTCGGACTGGCCGCATGGCGTTTTGTCATTTAGATATGCGCGGTCATAAAAAGAATTTCCGCGAAAACCAGGCGGATGCATAACAGAGGAGGAAAGCGGACATGAGTTATAAGATAGCGGTTATTCCAGGCGACGGGATAGGCCCGGAGATTGTAAGGCAGGCGCAGCGTGTGCTGGACGCGGCTGCGGCCAGGTTTGGGTTTGAACTGAATTACACCAGTCTTCTGATGGGTGGTGCGTCGATTGACGCGAACGGGGTTCCCCTGACGGAGGAGACGGTTGCCATTGCGAAAGCAAGCGATGCAGTGCTGATGGGCTCCATCGGCGGCGATGCGAAGACGTCCCCGTGGTACCAGCTGCCGCCTGACCGGCGTCCGGAGGCAGGCCTTCTGGGGATCCGCAAGGCTCTGAACCTGTTCGCGAATCTTCGGCCGGCGTATCTTTATGAGGAATTGAAGGCAGCCTGCCCACTCTCAGATGAAGTGATCGGTGATGGCTTTGATATGATGATTGTGCGTGAGCTGACCGGCGGTCTGTATTTTGGCGAGCGGCATACGGAGACCGTCGATGGACTGCGGACGGCGACGGATACGCTGGTATATAATGAAAATGAGATCCGCCGTATCGCGATCAAGGCTTTTGAGATCGCACGGAAACGCCGCAAAAAGGTATGCAGTGTAGACAAGGCGAATGTGCTGGATTCCTCGCGGCTCTGGAGAGCTGTGGTGGAAGAGGTCGCGAAAGACTATCCGGATATTGAATTGTCTCATATGCTGGTGGACAACTGCGCGATGCAGCTGGTGAAGGATCCGGCGCAGTTTGACGTGATTCTGACAAAAAATATGTTTGGCGATATTCTTTCCGATGAGGCAAGTATGGTGACCGGTTCGATCGGGATGCTTTCCTCTGCGTCTCTGAATGAGACGAAGTTTGGACTGTACGAGCCAAGCCATGGCTCCGCTCCTGATATCGCGGGCAAAGGCATTGCGAATCCGATTGCGACGATTCTGTCCGCAGCCATGCTTCTGCACTATTCCCTGGATCAGGATGAGGCGGCTACTGCGATTGAGAACGCGGTAAAGCAGGTGCTGAGCGAGGGTTACCGCACGGTGGATATTATGAGTGAGGGCTGCGAAAGGGTTGGCACGGAGAAGATGGGCGAGCTGATCGCTGCGCGAGTATAAGTGTCAGGGCTGTGGCCTGGTGTTTCAAAACGGAAACTGGTTTCCCATGTAACTGCGAAGGCATGAAACAGTTACATGGAAAGACTTTTAAGAGGAGGTTTTGGTAAAAATGAGAAGTGACGCAGTAAAAAAAGGCGTGCAGCAGGCACCGCATCGTTCTCTGTTCCACGCGCTGGGACTGTCAGAGGAAGAGATGAAGCGGCCGCTGATTGGTATTGTAAGTTCCTATAATGAAATAGTTCCCGGGCATATGAACCTGGATAAGATCACAGAAGCGGTGAAGCTCGGCGTATCGCTGGCAGGCGGTGTTCCCAGGGAATTCCCGGCGATAGCGGTTTGCGATGGCATCGCGATGGGACACATTGGCATGAAGTATTCGCTCGTAACGCGCGATCTGATCGCAGATTCGACGGAATGTATGGCGATGGCGCATCAGTTCGACGCGCTGGTGATGATTCCGAACTGCGACAAGAATGTGCCGGGACTTCTGATGGCGGCGGCAAGGCTGAATATTCCGACGATTTTTGTCAGCGGCGGACCGATGATGGCCGGCCATCACAGAGGACGCAAGCGCAGCCTTTCGAGTATGTTTGAGGCAGTTGGCGAGCATGCGGCCGGGAAGATGACGGATGAAGAGCTGACGGAGTTCGAGCACAATGCATGTCCGACCTGCGGTTCCTGCTCCGGCATGTATACCGCGAACAGCATGAACTGCCTGACCGAGGTGCTCGGCATGGGACTGAAAGGAAACGGTACCATTCCGGCGGTGTATTCCGACCGCATCATCCTGGCAAAGATGGCCGGTATGCAGGTAATGGAGCTGCTGAAGCAGGATATCCGTCCGCGTGACATTATGACGGAAAAGGCATTTATGAATGCGCTGACCGTAGATATGGCGCTTGGCTGTTCGACAAACAGCATGCTGCATCTTCCGGCAATCGCGCATGAGGCGGGTGTGGAGCTGAACGTAGACATTGCCAATGAAATCAGCGCGCGCACGCCGAATATCTGCCATCTGGCTCCGGCTGGTCCGACCTATATGGAAGACCTGAATGAGGTGGGCGGCGTATACGCGGTGATGAACGAACTGACGAAGAAGAACCTGCTGAATCTGGATTGCATGACTGTGACTGGAAAGACCGTGGGAGAGAATATTAAGGACTGCGCTAATCTGAATCCGGAGGTGATTCGGCCGGTGGAAAATCCGTACAGTACAACTGGCGGACTTGCTGTTCTGAAAGGCAATCTGGCACCGGAGGGCAGCGTTGTAAAGCGCTCTGCAGTTGCGCCGGAGATGATGGTGCACGAGGGACCGGCACGTGTCTTTGACTGTGAGGAGGACGCGATTGAAACCATTCTGGGAGGAGGAATTCATCCGGGCGATGTGGTTGTCATTCGCTACGAAGGCCCGAAGGGCGGCCCGGGTATGCGCGAGATGCTGAATCCGACCTCCGCGATCGCGGGTATGGGACTTGGCTCTACTGTGGCTCTGATCACAGACGGACGCTTCAGCGGGGCTTCCAGAGGCGCTTCCATCGGACATGTCTGCCCGGAGGCGGCAGTTGGCGGACCGATCGCACTGGTCGAGGAGGGAGATATCATAAAGGTGAATATTCCAGAGTGTACGCTGACGCTCGACGTAGACGAAGAAGTACTGGCGAAGCGCAGGGCGGCTTGGCAGCCGAGAGAGCCGAAGGTGAAGACCGGCTATCTGGAGCGCTATGCGGCGCTGGTAACAAGCGCGAGCCGCGGCGCGGTGCTGGAAGTACCGGGAAGAAACTATTAATGCACACAGACGCGCATGGAATGGCTGCTTCGCAGCCTCGCGTCTGGCGCAAAGTAAAACGACTTACGTCGTTTACGATAATTGTACAGGAAAGACTGATCAGAAGGATTTTGAAAGGAAATACACGGATGAAATTAAATGGTTCTGAAATTGTTATCGAGTGCTTAAAGGAGCAGGGCGTGGACACGGTCTTCGGCTATCCGGGCGGTACGATTCTCAATATCTATGATGAACTGTATAAACACAGCGGGGAAATCCGCCATATCCTGACGTCCCATGAGCAGGGCGCTTCTCACGCGGCGGATGGATACGCGCGTTCTACCGGCCGGGTGGGCGTCTGCCTGGCAACGTCCGGACCGGGGGCGACGAACCTGGTGACCGGTATCGCGACGGCTTATATGGATTCGATCCCGATTGTAGCGATCACGGCGAATGTGGCAGTGTCCGCGCTCGGCCGGGACAGCTTTCAGGAAATTGATATTGCGGGTATCACCATGCCGATTACCAAGCATAATTTTATTGTAAAGGATATTACAAAGCTCGCGGACACGATCCGCTGGGCCTTCCAGATTGCGCAGGAGGGGCGTCCGGGGCCGGTTCTGGTAGATATTCCGAAGGATGTCACGTCGGCGGTTACGGATTTTGAACCGCAGGTGCCGGAAAAGCCGGAGCGCAGCACGGAATATATCCGGGAAGCAGATCTGGATGCGGCAGTGCAGCTGATTAATGAGTGCGAAAAGCCATTCGTGTTTGTCGGCGGCGGCGCGGTGCGCTCGGATGCTTCCGAAGAATTGAAAAAAATTGTGGACAAGGTACACGCACCGGTGGCAGACTCTCTCATGGGTAAGGGCGCGTTTGACGGCAGAGAAGAGATGTACTGCGGCATGCTCGGTATGCATGGGACAAAGACCGCGAACCTTGGCGTGAGCCAGTGTGACCTGCTGATTACGATTGGCGCCCGCTTCAGCGACCGTGTGATCGGAAATGCTGCTACCTTTGCGAGAAATGCGAAGGTTCTGCAGATTGACGTAGATCCGGCAGAAGTGAATAAGAATATTCAGGTGGACACCAGTATTATTGGCGATGTCCGCGAGGTTCTCAAACGGCTGAATGCGCGGATTGAGGATCACCGCCATGATGAGTGGGATGATTCGATCAAGGAACTGAAAAAGAAATATCCGCTGAAATACAATGAAGATGGCCTGACAGGCCCTTATGTGATTGAGGAGATTTACCGCCAGACCCAGGGCGACGCTATTATTGTGACCGATGTCGGCCAGCATCAGATGTGGACCGCGCAGTATTATAAGTTTTCGAAACCGCGCACTCTTCTCTCATCCGGCGGTCTCGGCACGATGGGTTACGGCGTCGGAGCCGCGATCGGCGCGAAGGTGGCGAATCCGGATAAGACGGTAATTAATATCGCAGGTGACGGCTGTTTCCGCATGAATATGAATGAGATTGCTACCGCGGCGCGGTACAATGTTCCGATCATTGAAGTGGTGATCAACAACCACGTACTCGGTATGGTGCGCCAGTGGCAGACTTTGTTTTACGACAAGCGCTATTCCGCGACGATACTCAACGATCAGGTTGATTTTGTCAAACTGGCGGAGGCAATGGGTGCGGTCGGCATCCGGGTAACGAAAAAAGAAGAGGTCGGACCGGCGATTGAAAAAGCGATCGGCCTTGGGCGCCCGGTGGTGATTGACTGCCAGATTGACGCCGATGATAAGGTATTCCCGATGGTATCGCCGGGGGCGGCGATCGATACCGCGTTTGACCAGGATGACCTGAATTAAATGGATTTTTCCCCCGCAGCTGTGAAGACACGGAGCAGCTGCGAACCGGGATATGTTTAGAGGAGGAAATGAAAAAATGAGCAGAGTATACAACTTTTCAGCAGGTCCGGCAGTTTTGCCGGAGGAGGTTCTGCGGGAAGTGCAGGATGAGATGATGGATTACGGCGGCAGCGGAATGTCCGTGATGGAGATGAGCCATCGCTCGAAGGTGTTTGATCACATTATTCAGGAGGCGGAGCAGGATCTGCGCGACCTGATGGGGATTCCGGACAATTACCGCGTGCTGTTTATGCAGGGCGGCGCCAGCCTGCAGTTTGCGATGATTCCGATGAATCTGATGAAAAACCGGGTAGCAGACTATGTGATTACCGGTCAGTGGGCGAAGAAAGCATGGCAGGAGGCGCAGAAATACGGCACGGCAAACGCGGTGGCATCCAGCGCTGACAAGACGTTTTCTTATATTCCGGACTGCAGCGACCTTCCGATCAGTGAGAACGCTGACTATGTGTACATCTGTGAGAACAATACCATTTATGGGACAAAATACAAAAAGCTTCCGAATACGAAGGGAAAGCTTCTGGTTTCTGATGTATCCTCCTGTTTCCTTTCGGAACCGGTGAATGTGACAGACTATGGTATCATTTACGGCGGCGTTCAGAAAAACATCGGACCGGCCGGAATGGTGATTTCCGTGATCCGCGATGACCTGATCACAGATGAAGTGATGGAGTGCACGCCGACCATGATGAAATTCAAAACGCACGCCGACGCAGGTTCTCTTTACAACACGCCAAACTGCTGGTGTATCTATGTGTGCGGCAAGGTCTTCAAGTGGCTGAAGGCGATGGGCGGTCTTTCCGTGATGAAGGAGCGCAATGAGAAAAAAGCGGCGATTCTCTATGATTTTCTGGATAACAGCAAACTGTTCCATGGCACAGTTGTAAAGGAAGACCGTTCTCTGATGAATGTTCCGTTCGTGACCGGAGATAAGGAGCTGGACGCAAAGTTTGTCAAAGAGGCCGAGGCGGCTGGTTTTGTGAACCTCAAAGGACACCGCACGGTTGGCGGTATGCGCGCCAGCATCTATAACGCAATGCCGCAGGAAGGCGTGGAGAAGCTGGTAGCGTTTATGAAAGAGTTCGAAGATCAGAATGGTAAAGAGGCGTAAAACGACATGTATCAGTATAAATGTTTGAATCCAATCGCTACGGCCGGACTGAATCAGCTGTCCGGTCAGTATGCGCAGGTCGAGAATCTGGAAGATGCCGATGCTGTGCTGGTGCGCAGCGCGAATATGCACGAGCTGGAGCTCCCGGATACGCTGCAGGCGATTGCGCGTGCGGGGGCGGGGGTAAATAATATTCCGCTTGACCTTTGTGCCGAAAAAGGCATTGTAGTATTTAACACGCCAGGAGCGAACGCGAACGGGGTGAAGGAGCTGGTGATCGCAGGGATGCTGCTTGCAGCGCGTGACATCATTGGCGGAGTCGGCTGGGTGGACAGTCAGGCAGGCAATGCAGATGTGCAAAAACAGGCAGAAAAAGAAAAGAAACGTTTTGCGGGCACGGAGCTGCGCGGCAAGAAGCTTGGAATTATCGGGTTAGGTGCGATCGGTGTGCAGGTGGCAAATGCAGCGACGCATCTTTGCATGGAAGTCTATGGATACGACCCGTATATTTCAGTTGACGCAGCCTGGAATCTCTCCCGCAGCATTCACCACATTACGGACGTAGAGCAGATTTACGCGCAGTGCGACTATATCACAATTCATGTTCCGCTGATGGATTCCACCCGCGGCATGATTGACCAGGCGGCAATTTCCAAAATGAAGCCGAACGCCGTGATTCTGAATTTTGCGCGGGATCTGCTGGTGGATGAAAAAGCAGTAGTCGCGGCTCTTGAAGAGGGACACATTCATCGCTATGTGTCTGACTTCCCGAACCCGGAGACAGTAGGTAAAAAAGGCGTGATCATCACGCCGCATCTGGGTGCTTCTACTGCGGAAGCGGAAGAAAACTGTGCAGTGATGACAGTGAATGAATTGCGGAATTTTCTGGAAAACGGGAACATTCGTAATTCTGTGAATTACCCGAACTGCGATATGGGTGTGTGCACACATGTCGCCCGTGTGGCAATTTACCATAAAAATGTACCGAAGATGATCAGCCACTTTACCGATGTGCTTGGCGATATGAATATTCAGAATATGAGCAATACCAGCCGCGGGGATTATGCGTACACGCTGGTGGATCTGGACGCCCCGATCCCGGATCCGGTTGTGGCCGGACTCAGGGCGGTGAAGGACGTCATCAAGGTGCGCGTAGTAAAAAATGGCTGAAGCAATCAGCTTTTATATCAGGACAGTGCCCGCAATGCGGGCATATGAGTTTAACAGAATAAATGGAGAAAATGAATGGCAGAGATCGTTCCATTTTACGGTGTGCTTCCGGCAAAAGAATACGCTTCCCGCGTAGCAGCGCTTCCTTATGACGTCTATAGCCGTGAGGAAGCGGCAGCTGTTGCCGCGAAGGATCGTCTTTCCTTTTTAAACATTGACCGTCCGGAGACACAGTTCGATCCTTCACAGGATATGTATGCGCCGGAGGTGTACCGCAAGGCGGATGAAATGCTTCACGCAGAGATTGCGGAAGGTATCTTCGTACAGGACCCGCAAAAGAATTATTATATTTATGAGCTGACCATGAATGGGCGCAGCCAGACAGGACTGGTTGCCTGTGCTTCTATTGATGATTATATGCACAATGTGATCAAAAAGCACGAGAATACCCGTGCAGAAAAGGAAGAAGACCGCGTCCGCCATGTCGATGCCTGCAGTGCGCAGACCGGACCGATTTTTCTGACCTACCATCGGGAGGAACGAATTGCGGCTGTCATTGCCCGCGCAAAAGAGCGCGAACCGCTTTTTGCTTTTCTTTCAGATGACGGGATCAGGCACCGGGGCTGGCGTATTGACGAAACATCGGACATCATTGAGATTTGTGAAGCCTTTGCCGGGATTGACCGTATCTATATCGCAGATGGGCATCACCGGGCGGCTTCAGCCGTACGTGTCGGATTGCAGCGCAGGGCGGAGCATCCGGATTATGAGGGAAATGAGGAGTTTCATTATTTCCTTTCTGTCCTTTTCCCGGCTGATGAGCTGATGATCATGGATTACAACCGGCTGGTGAAAGACCTGAATGGTCTGTCTGTTTCAGAGTTTTTAACACGCACGGGTGAGGTATTTGCGATTTCCCCCTGTGAAGCAGAGAAAAAGCCGGACAAAAAAGGCAGCATCACGATGTATCTCGATTCAAAGTGGTATCATCTGGAGTTAAAATCCCAGTACCGCAGCACAGATCCTGTACTGGGACTTGACGTGTCGGCGCTTCAGACGCATCTGATTGGTCCGGTGCTGGATATTCAGGATCCCAAAAGAAATCGCCGGATTGATTTTGTCGGCGGAATCCGTGGGCTGGGAGAGTTAAAGCGCCGGGTGGATGAAGACGGATGGGCCGTGGCGTTTGCGATGTACCCGACTTCGATTGAAGAGCTTTTCGCGGTTGCCGACGCAGGACTTCTGATGCCGCCGAAATCGACCTGGTTTGAGCCAAAGCTGCGAAGCGGATTGTTTCTGCATCTCTTTGAGAGGTGAAAGGAGCGGGGCGCTTTCTGTCCCATCCTGCCAGAGCAATCCGGCCGGATGGAATGCGCAGATACTGGAAGTAAAAAAAGTAACGATTCAGAACAGCAGGTCACAGACCGCCTTTTGTTCTGAATCGTTACAAACAGAGAAGGGAAACAGTACAAGACAGGAGGATTCTCTATGAATGAAAAACTGTACGATTTAATGGATTGGGCCGGGATTGAGGCACTTGTCTATTCTGAGGAGGATCATCCTCATCAGAATCTGGGTCCTCATCTGACCGGAGATGGCGTCGTTTTTCTGGCATTCTTTCCGGGTGCGGCTGAGGTGTCTGTTCAGGTGGAGGGGCAAAAGGAGCTGATTCCGATGGAGATGGAGGATGAAGCCGGCTATTTTGCCGCGATGACGGAAGGGGAATCAATCCCTGCTTATTCGTACCGGGTGGTCTATGGGGACGGAAAAGAGGCGGAATATGGGGATCCTTATGCTTTTGCACCGCAGCTGACAGAAAAGGATACAAAAAAATTCAATGCGGGGATTTCCTACGAAATTTATGAAAAGCTGGGAGCTCACCCGATGACAATTGACGGAAAATCCGGTGTGTATTTTGCTGTGTGGGCGCCATATGCAATGCGTGTCAGCGTGGTTGGTGATTTTAACCGCTGGGATGGACGAATGTATCCCATGCGCAGGCTCTGGGATTCCGGCGTGTTTGAACTGTTTGTGCCGGGGCTAAAAGCGGGAGCGCTTTATAAGTTTGAGGTCAAGGCGAAAGGCGGACTGACTTACCTGAAAGCGGATCCGTACGCAAACGCTTCCGAGCTTCGGCCGGGAACAGCCTCGATCGTGTCAGATCTTGGCGGTTTTGCCTGGACAGATGAAAAGTGGCTTGCCAGCCGGAGCAGCCTGCAGGCGAAGGATGCCCCGATGGCAGTTTACGAGGTTGACCTTGCTACATTCCGGAAACCGGCTTCACAGAATGAGAAATCACCCCTCGCATCCGGGAACGAGAAGGATTTTCCTCAGATTCGTCCTGTGAAAAACCAGGCGACACAGACAGCGGCTGCAGAGACATCTCCCGCGAAAAGCCAGGCGACACAGGCAGCGGCTGCGGAGACATCTCCCGCGAAAAGCCAGGCAGCACAGACAGCAGAAGCGGAGGCTTCTGACGCGAATACGGCCGGGGACACAGAAGTTCGTGAGTTTTATAATTACCGTGAGCTGGCTCCGATGATTGCGGACTATGTGAAGGAGTTGGGCTACACGCACGTCGAACTGCTGCCGGTGATGGAGCATTTTTCGGATAGCTCCTATGGTTATGAGATAACCGGCTATTACGCGCCCACCGCCCGTTTCGGTACGCCGCAGGATTTCATGTATTTTATGAACTATATGCATGCACAGAGGATTGGCGTGATCCTTGACTGGGTTCCTTCTCAGTTCCCGCGTGATACGCATGGTCTGGCGGCTTTTGACGGCACCTTTTTGTATGAGCATCTGGATCCGCGCAAGGGCGTCCATCCGAAAAATGACACACTGCTGTATAATTATGGCCGCCCGGAGGTTTCCAATTTCCTGATCGCGAATGCTCTTTTCTGGAAAAATGTGTATCACGCGGATGGCCTGCGGATGAATGCGGTCGCCTCGATGCTTTATCTGGATTATGACCGGAATGCAGGAGAATGGGTGCCGAATATGTACGGCGGCAATGAGAATCTGGAAGCAGTGGAATTTTTCAAACACCTGAATTCCATCTTTAAAAAACAGGCGGACGGCGCCCTGCTGATTGCGGAGGATTCCTCCACCTGGCCAAAGCTGACTGCCCCGGTTGAGGATGGCGGGCTCGGGTTTGATTACAAATGGAATACCGGCTGGACGAATGATATGATCGACTATATGCAGCTGGATCCGATTTTCCGTTCGCATCATCATGGGGATCTGACACTAAGCATGGTTTATGCCTACAGCGAGGACTTTATCGTCGGTTTTTCTCATGACAATATCATTCATGGTCAGGGTTCCATGTTTGACAAAATGCCGGGCAAGCGCAATATGAAATTTGCAAATCTGCGCGCCGCTTACGGTTTCATGATCACGCATCCGGGCAAAAAGCATCTGTTTATGGGACAGGATCTTGGAGCAGCCTTCCAGTGGGATGATCAGACCGCAGTGCCGTGGGAGCTTCTGAAAGAGGAAGAATATACGCAGATGAAAGCTTATATGCAGGCTCTGCTCTCCCTTTACCGCTCCCAGCCAGCCCTGTACGAGAAAGACTATGATCCGGAGGGGTTTGAGTGGATCGATACCCTCTCGGCGAATGAAAACACGCTTGTATTTCTGCGCAAGGGAGCTGCGGATGGCGATGACCTGCTGGTAGCGTGCAACTTTTCTCCGCTGGCTTATGAAAAATACCAGATCGGCGTTCCCTACAGCGGAAAATATAAAGAGATTTTCAACAGTGACAGCACAGCGTTTGGCGGAACCGGAAAGATAAATCCGCGCGTAAAGGCGTCAAAGAAAGCAGCATGTGACGATCGGGAAAGCTCCATTCAGATTCAGATGCCGCCGATGGGAATCGCTGTCTTTAAATGTACGAAAGAGGAGGCGGCTCAGACGGTTGCTCAAAAGGACACAGGGAACACTTCTGCGGAAAAACCGGCAGTAAGGAAGACTGCAGCGAAGGCTGCGGCCGCGAAAAAAACAGCGGTGAAGAAAACTGCAGCAAGGAAAGTGAGGGCGGATGGATAACTATAAGGAATCTGAAATAAAAGAAGAACAGGGTCACACACATACGCATGTTCTGGAAGATGGAACGGTCGTTCAGCACAGTCACACGCATACGCATGAAAATACGAAAGCTGTGCTGAACCGGCTTTCCCGTGCGATCGGTCATCTGGAATCGGTCAAGAGGATGGTCGAGGACGGGCGGGACTGCAGCGAGGTGTTGATTCAGCTTTCTGCAGTGAAATCAGCCCTGAATAATACGGGAAAGATCATCCTGCAGGATCATATCAGGCACTGCCTTGTAGACGCAGTGCAGACGGGGGATATGCAGGAGATCGAGGAACTGAACAAAGCAATTGACCAGTTTATGAAATGAATGGTCGATGTGCGAACTACTCAAAAATATCTGAATAATCAAAACAATCACTGAAATTTTACGAAAAAAAGAAAAAGCGTTTTTTTGCAAAAAACGCTTGCCAAATTCGCGAAAATTTTATATAATCCGGTCTTAAACACTTTTGGAATAAAAAAAGAGCAGAATTCCTTGA
>JAJQGP010000045.1 GCA_021200475.1 Lachnospiraceae bacterium | reverse complement strand
GAATCAAATATTTGTCATTTTTCAATGATACAACTCAAATCTTCCACAGTGAACCGTCTCAGACAAGGAAGTCTTCGTCTCAGTTCTGAGCAGCCAGAAAATAAGAATGTATCTTAGACACACTATCAAATATTCAACGCAGAAAAATCAATCTGTAAATCTCCATCGTAGATACCGACCGGAACCTTATCAGATAAAGTATATGCGGTATACATACTCTCATTTTCAAAATCGTAGACAGCTATTCGGTTTTCGCTCGGATCAATAATCCAATACTCCTTGACACCCGCCATACGGTACTTAAAAAGCTTAATACCATAATCTCTTGATCGTGTAGTCGGAGATACAATCTCAATTACCCAATCTGGCGCACCTTCGCATCCACGGCCAGATATCTTTGACGTGTCGCACACCACAGACAAGTCAGGCTCGACATAGTTGTAATCATCTTGATTCAGAAATACCGCAAAAGGAGACAGCAACAGTCTACATTTCCCCTTTTGGGATGCAAGATAACTACTAATTTGATCGTGCAACCCACTAATGATAAACTGATGAACTGGACTCGGTGCCGCCATATCATAAATTTCACCGTCAATCAGTTCCGCTCTCTGTCCATCCGGTAAAGCTTCTATATCTTCTACCGTGTAAATCCTTTCTTTTGCTAATGGCATTGTAATACCTCCGTTTCTGATGATTTAAATAGTCTCCGTTGCGTCCTCTTCTTCGCTCTCAAGCCACACGCGAATCACATCTTCTGTATTTTTAATAGCTTCTTCTCTTGTATTCCCATCTGCCATGCATCCCGGCAGTTCCGGTACTTCTGTCACATAGCATCCATCTTCATCAGACCATCGTATAATCATCGCGTATTTGTCCATGCTATCCCTCTTTCGCCCAGTATAACACAGAAAAGCGGCCACTTCCATACCTTTTTCTTTTCTCATAGAAGGTATGGTCCTGGCCGGTTACTGGTCACAACCCGACCACACACTTGCTGCGTGGTCAGGGCTTATCCCGCACGAAGTGTGGGATGCCACCCGGCGAGGGTCGAAAACGTAGCGGAAACAGCATCCGGCTCCATTCGCTGTATACCTGAATCAAGATATTTACAACTATTTTGAACCAGATATAACGGTAGTGTGCGACCCGTCCAAGCTGGACGATAAAGGATGTCACGGCGCACCCGACTGGATCATCGAGATTGTGTCCCCATCAAGCAGGTCTATGGATTATATCGTAAAGATGCTCAGATATAATGCAGCGGGTGTTCGCGAATACTGGATTATTCTCTTCGGAACCTCGCCTCTATCTCGCGGGCCGCATCCTTCATTTTCCGGTCAAATTTTTCCTGCATCATTCGAACCAGAGGCTCCCCTGTCCCTTTTTTTGTCACACCAGACGAAAACGGCGCTGACTGCAGACATTTCTTTTCATCCGTATTCAGCAAATCCGCACACAGCTCATAGAGCTCCCGATACTCGTCCCGGATGCCCTGGACGTGCGGCACGCGGTAAGCGCCGGCGTCACTGCCCGGCGCAATCTTTACCCCATACTGAAAACCCTTTCGGATAATCGCCCCCTGCCGCTCTTTTAAACGGCACAGCGCCTCGTCGTCATAGCGCCCGCTTCCAATCAGGTTGGCAATGGTCACAAAGGTCGGCACCCAAATCGTCCGGCTTTCACGCAAGGCCAACAGGCAGTCTTCGTCCATAAAATTGCCATGCTCGATAGAATCCACTCCCGCGTCGATCACCGCCCGCACCGCGTCGGCTCCGTTTGTATGCGCCATCACGGCAAAACCTTCCCCATGGGCAATATGGATCATTTCGCGGATTTCTTCCCGGTCAAGGGAGCCTTCCGTGAGCGCGCCTTCACGTTCAAAATCCAGAATGCCGGATACCATGATTTTAATAAAATCCGCCCCGGCCGCGCCCGCTTCCCTTACCAGTTGATGGTATTCCTTCATCGTGTCAAACCCGCGCCCGACAATCTTACCGTAATGGCCGTTTTTGTGAATTCCAAAAATCGGAGTACGGTAGGTAATCCCATACTCCGGCGCCAGCTTCGCCGCTAACGCCGACGCCCCATAATGATCGCCGCCATCGCGCAGATAAATCACTCCGGCTCTGGCATAAGTGGCAAGCTTTTCGCGGATATCCGCCTCGTCCACGCCCAATTTGTAATGAGCTGCCGCCGCCCGGTAGTTCTCGCCGTTCATAAAAATATGCATATGACATTCGTAAAACATAGGGATCGCTCTCCTTTTCCTCTGTGCCCGGCAACCAGGCAAGAAAAACTCGCCAGGTCATTATTTCCGTTCGCGATCGTGTGATCGAGCAGAAGGCAGTCCTGCACAATCGGATAGGGAGAGTTCTCTCTCCCCTATCCGTCTGCGCGAGCCGGGTGCGGCTTTAGCCGCAAAACTCCTTACCCGGCTCTGTGCATAAATACGTAAGGGATGGGCAAGCCCATCCCCCTGCAATTGCATTTCTTTGCGTCACATATGTCTCAGGCCAGCAGTTCCCGCAGCATCGCATTTACCGCCGCCGGATTTGCCTTGCCCTTCATCGCTTTCATCGTCTGTCCAACGAGGAAGCCAAGGGCTTTTTCTTTGCCGCCCTTATAATCCGCCACGGACTGCGGATTTGCCGCGATCACGCCCTCTACGATGGTGCGCAGCTCGCCTTCGTCGTTGACCGTCTTCAGGCCATGTTCTTCCACATATGCTTCCGGATCCACATCCTCGCGGAAAATCTGTTCAAAGACTTCTTTCGCGACCGTCTGGTTGATGGTTCCGGCTTCCGCCAGGTCAATCAGCTTTGCCAGGTGCTTCGGTGAGAAATCCAGCGTCTCCGGCTCGCGGTTTTCTTCCTTGAGCAGACGCAGCGTCTCGCCCATCAGCCAGTTGGATACCTTTTTCGGTTTGCCGCAGAGTGCGGTCGCCTCCTCAAAAATATCCGCCATGCGCTTGGACTCGGTGATGATGCCTGCATCGTATTCCGGTATGTCAAACTCTTTTTTGTATCGCGCCAATTTTTCCGTGCGCAGCTCTGGCTGGCGGTCTTTGACAGCCTGCAGCCACTCGTCGCTGATCACGATCGGCACCAGATCCGGATCCGGGAAATAGCGGTAATCGTGCGCATCCTCCTTCGAACGCATCGGATAAGAATATTCTTTGTTGTCATCCCAGCGGCGGGTCTCCTGCATCACCGGCTTTCCTTCTTCGAGCAGTTCAATCTGCCGTTCCCGCTCGCCGTCAATCGCGCGCGCGATCGCCTTGAAGGAGTTCAGGTTCTTCATTTCCGTCCGCGTCCCAAGCTTTTCTGTTCCCAGCTCCCGCACGGAAAGATTGACGTCCGCGCGCATGGAGCCCTCCTGCAGCTTGCAGTCAGAAGCACCCAGGTACTGAATGATCAGACGCAGCTTTTCCAGATATGCAATGACCTCCTCCGCGCTACGCATATCCGGCTCGGATACGATCTCAATCAGAGGCACGCCGCTGCGGTTATAGTCCACCAGAGAACAGTCCTCCCACTCGTCGTGGATCAGTTTCCCGGCATCCTCCTCCATATGAATCTCATGAATGCCGATTTTGCGCGTTCCGGCCGAAGTATCCACCTCCACATAGCCGTCGTGACAGATCGGCAGATAGAGCTGAGAAATCTGGTAGTTCTGCGGGTTATCCGGGTAAAAATAATTCTTGCGGTCAAACTTGCAGAACTGGTGAATCTCACAATTGGTCGCCAGACCGACGGCCATCGCGTACTCCACCACCTGCTTATTCAGGACAGGAAGGGAACCCGGCATTCCGGTACAAACCGGGCAGGTGTGCGCATTCGGAGCCGCGCCGAATGCGGTCGAGCAGCCGCAGAAAATCTTGGTCTTTGTCGCCAGCTCTACATGGACTTCCAGTCCAATGACGGTCTCATACTGCTTCGCCATATTATTTGCCCTCCTTGTCTGCCGTTATTTTCTGTAAAGCATCGGTATCCTTTCCTGTCTTCTGGTCTGCCTTTTCAGAAGCGCCGTTCTTCGCAATCTCCGGCACCAGGAACCGCCCGCGCGCCTGCTCAAACGCGTAAGCCGCGCGCAGAATCGCCTTTTCATTGAAGCAGTCGCCAATCATCTGCACACCGATCGGCAATCCCTTACTGTCCAGCCGGCAGGGCACAGAAATTCCGGGCAGTCCGGCCAGATTGACGGAAATCGTATAGATATCGCCGAGGTACATCTTCAGCGGATCACTTAAGCTCTTGCCGAGCTCCGGCGCAGTCGTCGGCGACGCCGGCGCCAGAATGATGTCATATTTTTCAAACGCACGGTCAAAGGACTGCTTGATGAGCGCCTTGGTGCGCAATGCCTTCAGATAGTAAGCGTCGTAATAACCGGAGCTTAAAACGAACGAGCCAAGCATAATCCGGCGCTTTACCTCCTCGCCGAAGCCCTCGGAACGGCTCTTTTTATACATATTGTGGAGACCCTCATACTCCGCCGCGCGATAACCATACTTCACACCGTCAAAGCGGGAAAGATTCGAGCTCGCCTCCGCGGAAGCGATCACGTAATACGCCGGAATGGCGTACTCTACCAGGCTCAGGTCAAATTCTTCAACGATGGCTCCCTTCTGACGCAGAACATCCGCCGTATCCAGCACGGCCTGGCGCACCTCATCATCCAGTCCTTCTCCCAGATAGTCCGACGGAATGCCGACACGAAGTCCCTTTACATCATCGACAAGGGCAGAGGTAAAATCACAGTCTGTCCGCGCTACCGAGGTGCTGTCCTTTTTATCATGGGAAGCAATCATCTCCAGAATCGCTGCACAGTCGGAAACATCTTTCGCAATCGGTCCGATCTGATCCAGCGAAGAGCCATAGGCAATCAGCCCATAACGGGACACCGTACCGTAAGTCGGCTTTAACCCGACCACACCGCAGAACGACCCCGGCTGCCGGATCGAGCCGCCGGTATCAGAACCGAGCGCGTAAGGCGCTTCCCCGGCTGCCACTGCCACGCAGGAGCCGCCGGAAGAGCCGCCCGGCACATGACCGGTATTCCACGGGTTTTTCGTGGGGCCAAAGGCAGAGGTCTCCGTCGTACTGCCCATCGCGAATTCATCCATATTCGTCTTTCCGAGGATCACTGCCCCGGCTTTTTCCATATTCAAAACCGCTTCCGCCGAATAGGTCGGCACAAAATTATACAAAATCTTAGAGCTGCAGGTGGTCAGCAGACCTTCCGTACAAATGTTATCCTTGACCGCTGCCGGTACTCCCGCAAGCGGGCCTGTCATACTGCCGTCCTCGATGCCCGCCTGCACCTGATCCGCGCGGGCATACGCCGCCTCCAGATCCAGCGTCACATAGCTGTTCAGCTCACCGTCCAGCGCCGCGATGCGCTGATAAGAGGCATCCACCGCTTCACGGACTGAGATTTCTTTATTCTTAATCATTCTGCCCAGCTCCAGGGCAGTCCGTTCCGTAATCTGCATGTCGTCATCCCTTTCCTGATTACTCATTACAGGTCATGCATCCCGCACAATTCCTGATTGCTGTATCTGTCTTTCATCTCTCTTCCGGAAAATCCTTTACAGGTTACTCTACTGTCTTCGGCACCATAAAGGACTGCTCCTTCGCCGCAGGCGCGTTTTTCAGCATCGCTTCGTGCTCATCTCCATTGGTCACGACATCCTCGCGGAACACATTGCTGACCGGAAATACATGAGACATTGGCTCCACACCGGACGTGTCCAGTTCATTTAATTTATCTACATAATCGAGCATCCGGCCGATATCCTTTTTCGCCTGCTCCTTCTCCTCGTCAGACAGCTCCCGCTTCGCCAGAATGCCGACATATTCCATCGTCTCATCT
>JAJQGP010000116.1 GCA_021200475.1 Lachnospiraceae bacterium | reverse complement strand
AACGGGATCAGAGCGCATCAAATTAGTCCGAAAAAATCGGGAGTTATCGTTTAAACATTAACACAAATGAAGACGGGGTTAAGCCATAGATAGAACAAAAGGAAGGGGAATGAAAAATGCAGCAGAATACAGCACACCAGGAGAACTGGACGTTCTATTATGTTAAAAGGATAATCGAGGAAATCCCCAACGATGTCTGGATCGAGCTTGGGAAGGCAGGACTGAGCATTGCTGCCAGCCTTTCTAAAAACTCGGACAGGCAGGACATTTTTGAACTTATTTATAAATATAAGCTTTTTAACCCGGAAAACCTGGCAAAATTTGCAGCACAAGCCCATAGGGAAAGGCTGCTTAATCACTTTGATGCTGTATATTACGACAGCCAGAAAGAGCTTGGCAGGTTCAGAGGAAGGCTGAAAACTGCTGGAGACCATCTCGCATATGTCTCTGAAAATCCTCATATTAAAAGAGATGAGCTGGCATATGACCGGCGGCAGGTCATGGAATTTATTCGGGAATTGGAAGAGGATATCCTGTTTCATATTGGACAGGTGAAGAAAATTGATTCAAAGCCCCTCCCTGATGTAATAATGAACAGCGGCTCATATATCGAAAGGTGCAGCAGGGAAGGCCAGCTGGCAATTGAGAAAACAAAACTGCTGCAGGAAGCTTATGTTTTATGCGTGGACATTGCTATTGCTGCAGGAGATAACTGGTCATCCCTTACGGACATATACCGGCAGATTGGAAATTCTATCGCAGATGGAGAAAATGATTATATCATGGCAATGTATAGCGCAACCACGGTAGAAAAGCAGTTTTGGCAGGATTTCCAGGAAAAATGGGAGATGACTGCAAAAAATTTCGCTGAGGAATCGGTCGTATTCCAGATTGAACCAGTCCAGAATGAAGATGATTTCTGGAATGAAAAGCAAAGTAACTGGCATTTCACCCGGGTATATCAGGAAAGTTTCTTTGAGATTAGATACGGTATGGAAGGGTTGAAAAAAATACAAAATATTAAACATGCTGTATTGGGGGGCTGCGCCAGAACAGTCGCAGAATTAGGTCCTGTTGCGGTGAAATCCATTGCTTTGGCGTATTTGGGACCAGTTGTGGGAACCATCGCGCAGACACATTTGGAATCATCTACGAAGTCCATGGAATTATCTCGGCAGCACAGTAAAGCCATGAACACTGACGAGCTGGAATATTTATCCAAAATGGCAAACCGTGATAACCAGTGGGTTGAAAAGATTCAATAAAACTGTAAAAAATAGCCATAATACACAGAAACTATTGTTAACAAAAAAACGGAGGATAGCCATGATGGAGATGATCAGGGACGGGCTGGTAAAGGAAACCGTAGGAATTACCTGCACGATACAGGAAGAAAGCGGTATTGCCATTGGAATTGACGACTATTCTATCCTGACACCGCTGCACAGGGCGCTGGAACTCAATGGGGACATGCTGGCAAGCAATTTAGGCGCGTTTGCCAGCGAAAAGGTTATTAATCAGATGCGCCAGAAGGATTACGATTCTGACAATCAGAATGCCGTTGTACGCTGGGGCAGGAAAAACATTTGTATCGATCCGGAAATTAAAAACAAAAGAGAACGGAAGTATGTTGCCGTCGGGACAGCTGCTTCATTTTTTACTGAAACGGTAGCCCGTTTTGGCATTAACGCCTGGAACGAGCACGAAAACAGGAAAGCCATTTACAATACATATGACAGAATTTATACTATTCTGCGCAATTATTTGCTGACAGACAGCAGGCATTCAGACATGAGGCGGGCAGGGAATGAACTCGGAAGGATCCGGAATGGTCTGCCACTGTCAGAAAAGGAAGTGATAAAAATACATACTGCCCATAAGTCAGACCCGCTAAGGGAACTGGATGAGTTATATATCCCAAAAGATTTGCTGAAGAATGACGGGCTGATGATGACCCTGGCTTATCATCTGTTTGTCCTGTACTGTCAAAAATACGGGGACCCAGACGGGAAGCTGGCTGGCAGTATTGTAAACGGTAACCTGGATTATATAGGGATGGATGAATTGAAGGAATACTTCCGTTATTTAGGCTATTCGGAGCGCAACCTCAAGGTAATGATCCAGGATCTGGCAAGACGGTATTATCGGATCAGTAATGACCAGGAAGACTGCCTGGAATTTACCAGAGATCTCCTTAATCTCTACGGACAGATTCCGGGAGCGGACTTAAACCAGATATCGAAACGATGCCATCTTCTGGCGCAAAATGATCCGTACCAGTTAAAAAGAAGGCAGAATCAAAACAAGCTGGCTGGCAGTATCGGGTGCATTGCCGGTCTGGCAACAAAAAAACAAGACATGGTAAAAAATGGTGCAGCCTTGGCCTTGTCCCAATTTCAGTTAGAAGATGGGAACGCATATGAAATTATGGAAAAACTTCTTTGTAAAGACGGGGGAATGATGCGTTCAGATTTTTCTGCGATAGCAGGTCAATCTGAACAGATTTCGAAAAGATTGACAGCATTTTCAAAAAAGTCATAATAAAGAAGACTGGAAGCGCCGAAACCTTCGCAGACGCATATTCATTTGCTGAACTGGCAGAAAACGCGGATGAGAGGGAAGCAGTTGTCTGTCAGACATCCGTTTAATGGTGCCTGACGGTAAAACCGCGGTCCAGGACAGTCTATTCAGCTACAAAATAAAGCAGCTATTCAAAACAGCAGGCCACAGACCGCCTGCTGTTCTGAACTGTCACCCAATAAACGGAGAACAAAATGGAATCGACAACTTACAATACCAATACCAGCCTGCTCTTACAGCAGGCGCTGCTTCAAAGCGCCAGGCCGTCTGTCTGGTTTGACAGTTTAAAAGAATCCGGTGTGCTTAGGGAGATGCTCCCGGAGGTTTTTGCGTTGGTTGGCGTTTTGCAGGAACCGTTGCATCATCCGGAGGGAGATGTGTACATCCATACGATGATGGTCGTGGATTACGCCGCCGGCATATGCGGGCAGGCGAAAAACCCCTATCCTTTCATGCTTTCCGCCCTCTGCCATGATTTGGGCAAGCCGCCTGTGACGGAAACGGGAAAGGATGGGAGAATTCACGCGTATGGGCATGAGGAGGCCGGTATCGCCCTGGCACATCAGCTGCTTACCCGGATCCATGCGGAAGCAGATACGATGGAATATGTGGAAAATATGGTATTTCTTCATATGAAGCCCAATCGACTGTACCGGGATCAGTCAAAGGTGAAGTCGACCAATAAAATGTTTGGCGCGTCTGTCTGCCCGGAAGACCTGCTTCTTCTGGCGGAAGCGGATCACTATGGAAAAAGGGATGCCTCTCCATATGATGAATGCAGGGACTGGTTACAGGAGCGGATGGATTTATACAGGAAAAAATGAATTATTACACATCTTACAACACATTTCCATAATAATTGTCACATTTACAAAAGTTGAACTTGAAAGCCCTGCCGTTCTGTGGTACGATTTGCGAAAGGATACTATGAGCAGAAGGGGTACTGGTCACACCTGTAGAGGTAAAAATAAGGTAAATCTGGTCAGGGTGTGACCTGTAACGCAGAAGGAGGACGACCGATATGATATGGACGAAGAAAAAGAATTTGCCTGCAATTTTGCTGCGCCTGCTCTTACTGGGCTGTGCCTTATGTACGATAGTCTTTGGCAGCAGGAGCATTGCGGCGGATGAGACGGAACGTGTGGTCTATGAAGTGGCGGGCTGGCAGATCTGTCTGGAGGATTCTGTGCGCACCACGTCTCTGAATACGGTGAGCGTATCACTGGGATATTCCAGTGTGGAGACGACGGATCTGGAGCAGAGCGCTGCAGAAGGATATGAGTATTGTCTGCTGAAGCTGTCTTTTGTTAAGGTGGACAGCACGGAGGTGATTGCCTGGGATAACGTTGCCCTGACAGATGGGGATGGAAACCGTTATTCGCGCATAGACGACAGCTTTATTTCCGATTACGATATGTCGCGCCTGCCGGGGACGGATCTGAATTTTGGCAGCTATGAGGGGTGGATTTGTTTTGAAATTCCGGAGACAGCAGAGAATCTCACACTGATCTGCTCTTTTGAGGAGGAAGAGCTGTCCATTCAGGTGGCGGAGGGGGATTCCACCGGGAGCGAAACGGAGAGTGGTGCGGAAGAGACCACGGAAGGCAGCAGTGAAGGCACCACGGAAGGTGCCAGCGAAGCGATCGGGGAGAACGGCGGTGAAACGGCCTCGGAGGATAGTGATGGAGCAGCTGCAGGGAACGATGGCGAAACGACCGCAGAAAATGACAGTGAGGCGGTTTCTGCGTCCGAGATTTCCTGGACAGAAATTGATTACGAGGATTACCTGGAGGAGCAGGTGGCGATTGACGACGCCCTGTATGCGGAGGCGCAGAGCGGGTATTCGTTTGAAGCTCCGTTTGTGGTGGTGGATCCGTATCAGAATTCACCGCTGACCGCGATGGTGATTTTTACAACCTCGGAGGAGACCGGGGTGGAAGTCGTGGTCTGCGGCAAGGATGGGGAAAATAATATTACGACTGCTTTTGAAGCAGAGACGACGCATATCCTGCCGATCTATGGACTTTACGCGGGAGAGACGACGGAGGTGGTGTTGACGCTGGACGATGGGACGAGCACGACCCTGGAGATCACGACGGAAGCGTTGGACTCTTCCCTTACGGAGGCGGAGGTGACGGTCTGCGAGGAGGCCGCGCTGGATATCCTGGCGGAGGATGAGCTGACGTTTGCCTTTATTCAGAGTGCGCAAGAAGGAGCGAGCGGCGTGGTGGCCTATGACAATGCGGGCGATATCCGCTGGTATATGGATGAGGAGTATGTGTCTGCTTTTTCGATGAAACGTCTCTCGAACGGACGGATGATGGCCTCCACGGCGGAGGTGATCAGCGGGTATTATTACTCGACCGGTCTGGTGGAGTTTGACCTTTGCGGAAAGTTTTATGCGATATATCTGATTCCGGGCGGCGAGCATCATGATTTTGTGGAGCTCTCAGACGGGAATCTCCTGGTGTGCTCCTGTACCGAAGATTTTTCATCGGTGGAGGATCGGATTGTGGAGATTGACCGGGAGACCGGGGAAGTGGTCTATGAACTGAACCTGGCAGACCTGATCGAGCCGGGAGATGGCGGCTCGGTCAATGCAACGGAGGATGACTGGTGTCATAACAATTCGATTGACTACGATGAAGAGACCGATACGATCCTGCTTTCCTGCCGCCATCTGGATGCGGTGCTGGCGATCAATAAGACAGAAAAGGAGATGGTATGGATTCTGGGTGATCCGAGTGGATTTACCAGTGTTTCCGAGGACCTGTTTTTTACACCGGTTGATGAGGAAGGAGACTTTGAGTGGCAGTATGCCCAGCATAATGCGACCTTTCTGCCGGATAGGGATATCCTGCTTTTTGACAACGGCACCCATCGGACGAAGGTCGGCGCGGAGGAGGAGGGAACCACGGGAGATGACGTGTACTCGCGTGCGGTCCGTTATCACATTGATACAGAAAACATGACCATCGAGCAGGTATGGAGCTATGGCGAAGACCGGGGAGAAGCGTGGTATTCTTCTTATATTTCCGGCGCGGATTATCTGGATGAGGATACCTACTGGATTACCTCCGGAAGCAACAGCTACAGCACGGAGCTGGAGACCTATGACCTCACGGTGGCGCAGACCACGCAGGGCATCCTGTGTACCTATATTGATCTGGTTGTGGGGGAGGAGCTGCTCTATGAGATGACGATCCCGGCTTCGACGTATCGCAGCATGCGCGCGACTCTTTATACGGAGGAAAACACATACAGCGTCACAGAGGAAGCCGTCTGGTACGGCAGTCTTGGCAGTGTCGCCCAGGCTGACGCAGAGGAACTGACAGTGACGGCAGATGGAGAGACGGCTGCGCTGGCGGATTTCCTTGCGGTCTGGGAGGACGGCGAAGGAGACCTGGCAGATAACACGGAATCAGACGTTGCTTTTGATGAAGATGGGACAGTATCTTCTGCAGCAGCGGAAAGTGACTTGGAAAATATTACGGAATATCTGGCTGCGGTATCTGAGACGACAGGATTTACGCTTTCTGAGCTCGTTGAAACGCCGGATCGTGTCTGCATTTCCGGCTCCTGGCCGGAGACGGGGGAGGATGCTTCTCTGGTGCTGATCAGTGAGTCCGGCGACATCTGTCGGTTTGCAATCGAAGCGTCTTCGACGCAGACCACGGAGGGCGAAGAAACATTCAGTCTGTGGATCACAGCTGATTCGGTGACAGCGGGGCACCGCTATTACATCTATCTTTACAACCAGAGCACTTTATACGCGACCGGTATCTACTGGAATGTCTATGTGGATACCAGAGAATCGCTGGAAGATCAGGGCGCGCAGGAAGTGCTCTATGATGTGGACGGGCGCGTTTATACGGTGGTAACGGCCGATACCACCGTCATAACGGCGACGGATATGGCGACGGAGCTGACCATGCCGGAGCAGACGCAGGCCATCTCGGACGCGATCGTCGAGGAAGTAGAGACAAACGGTTATACCTTTGACGATCCTCTGGTGATCCTGAACCCCTATCAGAACACCCCGCTGACCGCAGTGGTGGCTTTTGAGACGGATAAAGCGTGCGAAGTGCGCGTGACCGTTAAGGGCAAGGCAGAAGAACAGGATATCACGGATACGATTGATGCGGATACACTGCACATTGTTCCGGTTTTAGGGCTGTATGCCGCGTATGACAATGAAGTCGTGCTGGAGCTGCTGGATACAGATGGAAATGTGACTGAGACAAAGAGTGTGACCATCACCACCGAGGCGCTGCCGTCTTCCCTGCAGAGTGAGGTGGAGGTCGACACGGATACGACAGAATCCTCCATGGGCCTGATGCTGGTTTCCGGTCTTTCCGCACCGTATGCCTATGCCTTTGACGAGACCGGCGAGATTCGCTGGTACTGTACGGTTGAGTGGGAATATTATGGGCTGTTTCTGCTGGAGAACGGACACTTTCTGATGGAGGCGGAGAATGTCCTGTACCCGAACGCCAGCATGCCGAATTCCTGTGAGTTCTGGGAGATGGATTACCTTGGGCGGGTGTACAACGTGTATTACTTCCCGGAAGGCGTCCACCACGACATCCAGGAGATGACGCCGGACGGCAACTTCCTGATCCTGACGAATTCCAATGACGGCTATGAGCAGAACATGATTCAGGAGATTGACTGCGAGACCGGTGAGGTCGTAAAATCGCTCAATCTGAACGAGCTCTTTGCAGGGCTTGCCTATATCGACCGCGACGACTGGTGCCATACCAACACGGTATCCTATGATGAGGAAACCGATACGATTCTGATCAGCTGCCGGAACCTGCATTCGGTCATCCGGATTGACTGGTCAACGGATGAAATCCTCTGGATTTTAGCGGACCCGACTGTCTGGGAGGGAACGGACTATGAAGATAAGGTACTGACCGCTACGGAGGAGTTCCAGTGGCAATACCAGCAGCATGCGGCCTATGCCCTGGAGGAAGACCTGGACGGCAACCCGGATACGGTGGAAATCATGCTGTTTGACAATCATTATTCCGCATACAGGAAAGTATCTACTTATGATTATACACAGGCTTCCTATGTGAAGATTTACTCCGTAAATGCGGAAGACATGACTGTAACGCTGCTGAAAAACTATGAGACCGCCTACTCCGTCATTACCTCCAACGCATTTTACGACAGTGACGCAAACCGGGTATATTCCGTAAACGCCTACCTGTCCACGTACCTGAATACGACAAACCGTGGGGAGATCTATGAGATTGATTATGAGAGCGGGGAAATTTTAAATTCCTGGAAAATTACCCACCGGTTCTACCGGGGGTATTCCGTGTCTTTCTCCATGAATGACTGTGCCGGAGCCTTCGAGCTGTCGGATAACTACATCCGCGGAACACTGCGTACACCGGTAGAGGTGGAGGCAGAAGATGCGGTAAGAATCACGGATAACGAAACGCTCTCGACCGATATGCTCAGCTTTACCCTGCGCGGCGAAATACTCTATATGGAAGGCAGCGACCACATGTACACGCAGATCGTCTTCAACGGGGCGGAGCATACTTATGTCTATGACATCACGGATATCAAATCCCAGTCGAGCGATGTAGACAGCTATCGCTATGAGATTCCGATTCCGCTTGGCGAGCTGGAAGCGGATACCTACACGATACAGGTGATGTATGACGATGAGCTGTATAATATCGAGGGAAGCTTTACGATTTCATAAATAAAACCGGATTGAAAAACAAGAAGCAGAGGGGGAGTGAAAGCTTCCCCTTTGTGTCTGTGCGCAGGCCTGCGAGAGATATTTTTCAGCTGCCTCCGGACGCAGTCTACGCTTGCGAATGGACTTGCAGGGAACCGTTCCGATGCCCTGCTACGGTGCAGACGGGCAGGATATGGAAGGCTGCACCTGTTCAATAGAATCCAGGAGGTTGTCCTGATAATACTATACAAAAATTGCCGTGAAGAAAATGTAAACAGCAACAAAAAAACGTTGTAATTTTTGTTTTAAAAGCATATACTAACAGGAAAGGCGCATAAATGCATGATTATTAGAGGGGCGGTGATGAGATGTATCGTTTTGCAATAGAAAAACTAAGAGAATGGAAAAAGAGTAAATATCGCAAGCCACTCATCATAGAAGGTGCCAGACAGGTCGGGAAGACCTGGCTTATGAAAGAATTTGGACGGCAGGAATATGAGGATGTGGCCTATATTAATTTTGACCACAACAGCAAAATGGAGGAGCTGTTTTCCTCGGATCTGAACATTGAGCGGCTGATCATGGGGATGGAAATCTATATCGGGAAAAAGATCGATCCGCAAAAAACGCTGCTGATTTTTGATGAGGTGCAGGAGGTTCCAAAGGCACTCACCAGCCTCAAATACTTTTACGAAAACGCGCCGGAATATCAGATTGTATGTGCCGGATCGCTTCTTGGAATTGCGTTGCACGAGGGGACATCCTTTCCGGTAGGAAAGGTAGATTTTCTGCGCCTTTGGCCTCTGTCCTTTCAGGAATTTCTGATGGCAGTCGGGAAAGAGCAGTATGCGGAACTTCTAAAAGAACGAGATTTTAGCTTAATTACGCCTTTTCGAACTGTGTATACGGATTTTCTGAAACAGTATTATTATGTCGGGGGAATGCCAGAGGTGGTTGCAAGGTTCGCTGAAAACCGAAACTTTCATGAGGTTCGGAAGATACAGCGGCAGATTCTTTCGGATTATGAGCAGGATTTTTCCAAGCACGCGCCAAACGAGATTGTTCCGCGAATCCGGCTGGTCTGGAACAGCATTCCTTCGCAGCTGGCGAAGGAAAATCGAAAGTTCATTTATGGACTTCTGCGCGAAGGTGCGAGAGCGAAGGACTACGAGACCGCGATTATGTGGCTGACTGACTGCGGGCTTGTGCACAAGGTAAGCCGGGTAAATGCTCCCGGACTGCCGCTCAAAGCCTATGAAGACCTGAAAGCCTTCAAACTGTTTCTGGTGGATGTGGGTTTGCTTTCCTGTATGGTTGGGCTCAGGCAGACGATTCTGCTGGATGGAAACGATCTGTTTGTGGAATTTAAGGGAGCTTTGACGGAACAGTTTGTATTACAGCAGCTGAAAACAGTCGAGGATCTGAATCTCTATTATTATACCAATGACCGCGGTACCTGTGAGATCGACTTTATAGCAGATACCGGGGAGGCAATCATTCCGATTGAGGTAAAGGCAGAAGAAAACCTTCGGGCGAAAAGCCTGCGGGCATACTATGAAAAATATCAGCCAGAGCTGGCCGTGCGGACGTCAATGTCTGATTATCGACGGCAGGACTGGCTGCTGAACCTGCCACTGTACGCAATTGAGACATTTCCGGGTGTAACAGAGGCGCACTGACATCCGATATACAAGGGGTGCAGATGCACAGCTAAGTACGATCCTTTTTTACTGTTCGAGTCATTTCAGGTGTGTGCAATCGCATACCGCATGGAATCGTTCAGATGCTCTTTCATCCGCTCGCCTGCTAATGAAAAATCACCGTTCCGGTAAGCTTCAAAAATCTGCAAGTGCTGCATGGCAATATGAGACTGTGCCTCTGCCTCGGTCTCATAAATAGTGGAAAAAATGGTCAGCTGGCTGCGCAGCTTCTCCGCGGCGCTTTTCAGCCGGCTGTTGCCGCAGTAATCATAGAAAATCAGATGAAAGCGGTCAGAATAATAGATCCAGGTCTGCGTATTCGCTTCTTTCGCGTCACTGCATTGGGGCGTATCTGTGGCAGAACCCAAATTGGAAGTATAGGTAACCGCTTCCTCCAGCTCCCGGCAGATGGCAGCCTGATCCGGATGGGCAGCACTGTAGAGAATGGCGAGACGGTCCAGGTCGCCCATGAACTGGTAAAGCTCTTCCAGATCTTCCCGAGACAGCTCGATCACATTTACACCGATATTGGAATAATAGCGGACCAGTCCGTCGTCTGTCAGCCGCGTGAGTGCCTCGCGGATCGGCGTGGAGCTGACTTCAAACTGCTCTTTGAGATTTTTCAGGGTCAGCTTGGCTCCGGGCGCGATTTTCCTGGAAAGAATGTCCGCGCGGAGAATCTCGTATATCTGGTCGGAAAGAGTGGCTTTGTTTAATGTCATGGACGAAATCCCTTCTGTAATTTTTTTGGTAAATCCCTTCCTATCATAAAGCAGATACCCGGAAAATGTCAAGCGGGCTTTTCTGTGTGGCATGGATGCTCGTACAGTCTGGTTACTGGTCACAACCCGTCCACGCACTTGCTGCGTGGTCGGGTTGAAAACGCAGTGTAACACAGTCTGATAGCCAGACTTTCGCTATGCGGGCACGGCAGGAGCCTGGCTATTGAAAATGCTTTTTTGGATCGTTACGCCTTTACGCGTTCAGCGCTGCAAACCGATACATCGGTTCCCCCTTGTCGTTGGTGGTCACACCGGTGATGGACGGATCAATGAGGCAGATGTACACCTGTGTTACGACCGGGATGACGTAGAAATTATCGCTTACCAGGATGTTCTGCGCTTCATGCAGATACTGGTTTCTCTCTTCCGCGTCTGTCGTCAGGTCTGAGTTCGCGATTGCAGCGTCAAAGGCCTCGTCTGCGACCCCCATTGTAGTTCGAAGTAGAATCGCTGGTGTAAAGGTTCAGGAAGTTGATCGGATCGTTGTAGTCTGCGGTCCAGCTGTGGCGGATCAGCTCATAGCTGCCGTCCTTCTTCTCCTGTGCGTATACCTCGTCTTCCTCGCCAACCAGCTCGATGTCAATGTTCAGCACACTCTTGAGCTGTGCCTGAATCGCCTGCGCCATCAGAGAATCCTTCTCGCTGTTCGGATATTTGTAGGTCAGGGTCGGGAATCCCTCGCCATCCGGATAGCCGGCTTCGGCCAGGAGCTCCTTGGCGCGCTCCTCATCTTCCGTAAACAGAGGGTCCTGTTCGTCCTTGAAATATTCGTCGCTGATGGTGGAGAGCATATATTCCGCCACATAATTGACGGAAGCGATGTAATCTGAGCCAATGACGCTGCAGATTTCCTCCCGGTTCAGCGCAAGCGCGATCGCTTCGCGGACTCTTTCATCGTCCAGCGGTGCAACACTCAGGTTCGGCAGAATGAATTTGGAGGTAAGCATGGACCAGATGAACAGGCCGGTCTCTTCGGTGTACTGATCCAGCACATAATCCGGAAGCCCGGTCACGACATTGACCTCGCCGGTCTGGTAAGCAGACAGAAGAGCGGTCTGGTCGCTGATGAACTGCACCGTGATCCGGTCCAGGTTTACCAGGTCTGCCTGATAGTAATATTCATTCTTCACCATGGAATAGCCGACGCCCTCTGTGAAGGATTCGAGACAGAATGCACCGTTGCCGAGAGAGGTAGAGGGATCCTAATACCAGCTTTCATTGTCATTTGTGGCAAGTCCGGTCTTGGACGGACAGAACACAGGCATGGACATCATTTTCAGAAAATAGGAGCAGGGCTGATCCAGGGTAAACTGAAGCGTGTAGTCATCTACTGCGACCGCCATTACATCGTCCAGGCTGCCGTCTCCGGTGTTGTATTCCTCCGCACCCGCGATGTTATAGAGCATATTGGCGTAGATGGCGTTTCCGTTGTTCGGATCAAGTGCGCGCTGGATGGTGTTTACAAAGTCAGCCGCTGTGACTGCGGAGCCATCACTCCACTTGGCTTCTTCGCGGAGATGGAAGGTCCAGACGAGATTGTCGTCGCTGATTTCGTAGCTTTCCGCGGATTCATAAATGAGGGAGCCGTCCGAATCATAGCTGACCAGACCGTCTGTGCAAAGCTTGGCGTATTCCGTCCACATATCCAGGGCAAATCCCGCGGGTCCAGTCCGCCTGTGGACGAGAAGCTGGCAAGTGTAATTTCACCGCCTGCGGCTTCTTCTGCGTGAATGCCGAGCGGGGTGACGAGGGCGATCACCGATGACGCCGCTGCGCCGCGTAAAAATTCTCTTCTTGATAGTTTGTTCATGATTGTCTTCTTTTCTGTTGGGTTGTTCCGGCAGATCGTTGCCGGTAACGCATCATTCCTTCATTCATATAACGTGCATGCTACTTTGCGGTCGCCCACCTCCTTCAGAACCGGCATGTTTTCCCGGCATTGTTCTGTGCAGTATTTGCATCTTGTGGAAAAAGGGCAGCCGGATGGCACATGGATCGGGCTGGGCACTTCCCCTTCAAGAATGACGCGTTTCATCATACCGGCGGCGTCCGGATCCGCTACCGGGATGGAAGAAATCAATGCTTTGGTATAAGGATGCAGTGGTTCTCTGTAAATTCGTTCAGCAGGACTGATCTCGACCAGGCGGCCGAGGTACATGACGCCGATGGAATGGCTGATGTGCCGTACGGCGTTCAGGTCGTGCGCGACGACGATATAGGTGAGCTGTCTTTCATCCTGAATTTTTTCCAGCAGATTGATAATCTGTGCCTGTATGGAAACATCCAGGGCGGAGAAAGGCTCATCGCATACGATAAATTCCGGGTCAAGGGCGAGCGTACGGGCAATCCCGATGCGCTGGCGCTGCCCGCCGGAGAACTCATACGGATATCTGCGGATATGGTCCGGTTTCAGACCGACCAGAGCAATCAGCTGCTGTACGCGCTCAGCGCGTTCCTTTTTGTCGTATATCTGATAGATTTCCATCGGCTCCTCGATCATTTCGCCCACGGTGAAGCGGGGATTGAGGCTTGCGTAGGGGTCCTGGAAAATCATCTGCATTTTCTTGTGCCAGGGATGCATCTGCGCCTGGCTGAAGGCAGTTATGTCCGTTCCCTCGAAATAAATCTTTCCGGCATCCGGCTCATAGATTTTCAGAATGGTGCGCCCCAGTGTGCTTTTTCCGCAGCCGGATTCCCCCACGATGCCGAGCGTCTGTCCTTTGGGAATGGCCATTTGTAAGAATTCATTTTTCTTAACCCCTTACAGTAGTTTTTACACTTCTTAATTCAGATCCTTTAAAGTGTAGCACTTTAAAGCGATGAATGCAATATATATTTTGCAAAATGTTTATTCGATAATTTTGGCGGGAGACAGCTCGTCGTGTGCATAAAAAAAACGGAGAAACAAGAGTTTCTCCGCTTACTGGTAGCGTTTAATTAAATGTTAAATTCTTTTTTTAATTTTAGACAATAAGTCTTATCCTCTGTTGCTTTTTTTAGATCGTCAATTCTGTTGCTGTCAAGCAGATTTCGGATCAAAGAACACATATCTTCATTCTCTTGTGCCTTGCCTTTTTCGATACCTTTTTCAATACCTTTTTCAATACCTTTTTCAATGCCATCATTCACTAACATTTGTCCAAGGCGCGTCATATAGATCATCTCCTTTACTTCAGAAAGTTCTTCCATGTTTAAAAATTTGTCTGCAAAAGCAAAAAGTATAGCAGTTACTCTATTTGCAGATTCTGACTGATAATTCTTGATATAAGAAAGAGCAGCCAGTATAGTTTCCTTTTTGCTGATATTGCCAGACATAACTGGTGTCATAGCCAGATTTGCAAAGTCTTCATCATTCAATATTTCATTTTGTGCAGTTTTACGTTTAACTATTGCAAAAACATCTTCACTTCTGTATTTTGTCATGTAAAGCGGGATTACTTTATATGTATACTCGCCACAGTCCAGTTCAAAATGAGTTTTTTTGTAACTTCCTGTATAAAGCACGTAGGTTTTTACTTTTTTCCGGTCTTATAACTCATGGTGGCCTCGTAGGCATGAAACCTTCGCAAGTCAGGAGTTCCTCCGCTTGTTGTCTGAAATTCAAAATGTACGTAGAAATCTTCGGTTGTCAGGAAAGTGAAATCCTGATATTTTTTTTCGACTGTGAGTGAAACTAACTCTGTGGGACCGGAATCAACGTATTTGTAATGAACCCCCAGAATTCTTAATAACGTATCGCGAAAATATTCCATGCCCATTTTCATGATAGCGTCTTCGTGTTGGATATTAGCCATAACCTGTCCTTTCTTTGAAAATCCTCTGGTTAATACGTAGTATGCTATCATTTGTATTTTTGGAATAATCGCTTTTGTTGTTTGACTTTGCAACCTTATTATAATTCCTGAAGGGAAAATTGGCAATTGAATTTTGGTAACTATTCAGGACAGTACCTCGCACTCGCTGCGAGGTACGTATGAAAACATACATTCTACAGGAAAAAGTCCCATCGCGCAGCGATTTTAAATGGACTTTTTCCCGTAACTGTGAAGGTACTGAACAGTTACGAATTTTGAATGAAAAAGGATCTGACTGGGGATAATGGCTGGGAAATTTAATAAGACAGGAGAACGGAAGCTCCCCTGTCTGGCAAATAAGAGAAACAGATACTAACCCTTTTGCATCTGCTTCTGCAGCATTTCCCGGATGACTCCCTGGGTATACTTCCCGAGCGCTTTCTGGTCTTCCCGGGAGAGCTGCGCGGGATAAATCGGCGCGCCGTATTCAATGGTTACATCTTTGCGGCGCACATAGGGCTTATGGTCTTCGAAGATTGCGGAGGAGCCGCAGATCGCGATTGGGATGATCGGACAGCCGGATTTGGCCGCGACTTTAAAGGAGCCTTCATGGAAAGGCAGCATTTCCAGTTCATTGCTTCCCTTGCTGCGCGTTCCCTCCGGAAAGATCGTGATGGAGACGCCGCTCTTTATAAGGTCTATGCATGAAAGAATCATCTTCATACCCGCGCGCAGGTCGCTTCGGTCAAGAAACTGACAGTGCAGAAACTTCATCCAGCGGGAGAGCAGCGGAATTTTCAGCATTTCTTTTTTCACAACATACCCCGTCGGCCGCGGACAGCGCGCGTAGGTGAGGATGATATCGAAATAACTGCGGTGGTTACTGATGTACAGGACAGGTGTGTCCTTTGGCACATGCTCTTCTCCGATTATGGTGAGCCGGGTTCCGGCCAGCCACGCAATCACCTTCAGTGCCCACTGGACGATCCGCAGAGAACTGATGTCGCGCGCATTCGGCCAGCGCTTTCCGATCAGCCATTCCGCAAGAAAAATGGGAATGGATGCGATCAGAAAGCAGGTCACAAACGCAATAATTAAGATAAAACGAATCATAGAAAGGTTGCCTCTTTAATTCTGATATCTTCCGTATAATTTAGTCACTCCCAGCAGCCAATTCGCCAGTCCGTCGTGCAGGTCGCTTTTTTTGAAGCGGAAAGCCCAGTTTGCCGCTGCGACGCCGGGCGTGTTCATGCGTGCTTCGCTGCCGAGCTGCAGCACATCCTGGAATGGGAAAATCGCGTATTTTGCGATGCTGCCCATAGCGAAGCAGATAAAATCATGGCCGACATTGTTGCCGTCCGCATTCGCCAGACGGCGGATCCGATCCTGGACGATGTCCGGCTGCGTCCGGTACCAGCCGACGGTCGTGTCATTGTCGTGTGTGCCGGTATAGCAGATGCAGTTCGGTGTCGTGTAGTAAAACGGAATGTAGGTCGTGTCGTTCATATCGCCAAAGCCAAACTGCAGCACCTTCATGCCCGGGAAACCGAGCGAATCGCGCAGGTGTTCGACCTCCGGTGTGATGACACCGAGATCCTCTGCCCAGATGGGGAGATCCTCGCCGAGCTCCTTTTCAATCGCCCGGAACAGCTTTTCACAGGGTCCCTTTATCCACTGTCCGTTGATGGCGGTTTCTTCCCCCGCGGGAACGGCCCAGTACGCTTCAAAGCCGCGGAAATGGTCAATGCGCAGGTAATCGGTCAGCGAGAGCTGGCGGCGTACGCGGTTAATCCACCATTTGTAGCCGGTCTCCTCGTGATAGTCCCAGTCATAGAGCGGATTGCCCCAGAGCTGTCCGGTCGCGCTGAAATAATCAGGCGGAACGCCTGCCACTTTGCTGGGATATCCCTTCGCGTCCAGCTGGAAGAGTTTTTTATTGCTCCACACATCGGCGCTGTCCGGTGAAACAAAGATCGGGATATCACCGATGATCTGGATGCCCTTTTCATTTGCGTAGGTGCGCAGCGCGTCCCACTGCTCCTGGAAGAGGAACTGAAGAAAGCAGTAATAACGAATCGGTTCGGCAAATTCGGCGCGCAGCGCCTTTTTCTGCTTTTCCGACGGATCCCGGTATTCAGGCTCCCACTCCAGCCATGAGATGCCCTTTTGGGCATCCTTGCATGCCATGAAAAGCGCATAGTCGTCCAGCCAGCTCTTCTGCTCCTCACAGAAGGCTTCAAAGTTTTCAATCATGGTCTTGTCCGGCGTATGTAAAAAAGAAGTCCATGCTTTTTTCAGAAGCATATTTTTAAATGTAATCGCGGGACCGTAATCAATCTTATCCTCGTCCCATTCGGGCATATCTGCCACGTCTTCCTTTGTCAGCAGATGCTGCTTCATCAGCAGGTCCGGACTGATCAGCAGCGGCTGTCCGGCGAACGCCGAAGGTCCCTGATAGGGGGAGTCGCCAAAACCGGTCGGGCCAAGCGGCAGTACCTGCCACAGATGCTGACCGGATTTTTCCAGAAAATCAACAAAATCGTAGGCGCCGGGACCGAGGTCGCCGATCCCGTACGGCGACGGAAAGGAGGTCGGATGAGCCAGAATGCCGCTTAAGCGGACGCATTTTGGCTTATCAATCGGTTCCACGGAAAATGGAGCAGTATAAGCAGTCATAGTGAAGTCTCCTCGCATGTAATATTGTTGCTGCCCAAAACAGCGAGCGGTCCTTGTCCTGCTTTGCAGGCGATATGCCGTGGTATTTGGTACGGATCTTTTATCTGTAGCTGCTCTGGACTGGCTATGGTCAAATTATAACCAAAAATCGCTCCTATGGCAACGAAAAATTGGAGTTTGTTTCCAGACAAAGGAATAAATGTGTCTGATTTCCCATAAAAATAATTAAAAGTCGAATCTCCGGAGACAGGATGAAAGAACACGACGCGTACAAACAGAAAAAAATGGACGGGAAGGTTTCCGTTTTTGTGCGTTCTGGCCGTCTGCTGCTGATCGGCGCTCTGGTTCTGTTTCTTCTGGCAGGCTGCCGAAAGATGGAGGAAGGGGAACGGACGGAGGTGGATTTTTCCGTCATGATCGACAAAGAGCTGCCCCAGGAGCTGCTGGCGGCCATTGAGGAGAACAAAGAAAACGAGATGCGCCTGACCTGGATGGATGGGGAGGAAATGTATCTGATCCGGGGGTATGGGAAACAATCCACTGGCGGTTACAGCATTGCGGTGGCGGAATGTGCGGAGAATGAGGAAACCCTGTGGTTTGATACCAGGCTGATCGGGCCGCAGGATACAGAGAACCTTTCGCAGGAGGCTTCCTATCCTTACCTTGTTGTGAAGATTGCTGCGACAGAGAAAGAGGTAGTGATTGAGTAACGATTCAGAATAGCATCGAAAGGAAACGTCCGGGACGCCGATCTGCGGCCTGCTGTTCGAAACAGGTAAAGCATTTATAGAAGGGAGTCAGGTATGGATTTATTGATGAAAAATATTCACATGTGCAATCAGACAAAGCGCGCCGCGACGCAGATTACGCTGGATGAGGACCTGAATGTGCCGGATGTGCGTCCGGACGTGGAGATGATTATTCAAAGCCGGGAGAATGTAAACCTGGAGCATACGCGGGCAGAGACGGGAAAGCTCTATCTGGACGGCTTCATGGAGGTCAGTATTCTGTACATGGACGACACAAAGGAGCGGCGGATCCAGAGGCTGGATACCAGACTCTCTTTTGAGGAGACGCTCGTCATGGAAGGACTCGAGCCGGGAGAAACCGTGCGGGTCCGTCATGAGACGGAAGATCTGAACGTGTCGCTGATCAATTCCAGAAAACTGGCCGTCCGCGCACTGGTGAGCTTCGACGCCTCTGTGGATGAGATTTACGACCTGTCAGCAGCAGTAGAAGTGCGTCAGGAGGAAACAGGCAAAGCACAGCTGCCGCTGTGTGAGAAAAAACAGCAGCTGGAATACCTGCAATTAGAGGTACAGAATAAGGATATCCTGCGTGTAAAGGAAGACGTACAGCTGCCCTCCAACAAACCGGATATCCGGGAAATTCTGTGGGAAAATGTACAGTTCCGCGGGTGCCGGACGCGCCTGGACACAGATAAGCTTCTCGTGCAGGGCAGCCTGTTTCTGTTTGTGCTCTATCGGGCGGAGGACGAGAAGGAAAGCCTTCAGTGGATTGAGCAGACGATCCCGGTCGAGGGAACCCTCTCCTGTACCGGTGCCGCAGCGGGACTCGTGCCGGATATTGAGGTAACACTCGCTGGCGCGGACCTGACAGCCAAGGAGGACATTGACGGGGAACTGCGCACCCTTCACCTGGAAGGTGTGCTGGAGCTCAACATCCGTCTGTACGGAACGGATACGGCGGAGCTCCTTTCCGATGTTTATTCTCCGGAGAAAAATCTGGAGCCGGTGACAGAAGAGGAAACTTATGAGAGCCTGGTCGTAAGGAATGAATCCAAATGCAAGGCGCAGGGAAAAATCCGCATCCAGAGTGCCAAACCGCGAATTCTGCAGATCTGCCATTGCAGCGGAACGGTGCGGATCGATCAGACAAAAATCGAAGCGGGTATGAAAATCGAAGGAGCGCTTTTTGTTTCCATTCTTTACATTTCCGCGGACGATACCATGCCTTTTTCCGTGCTGGAAGGAACCATACCGTTTACCTATCTGGCTGAAGCACAGGGCATCGACGAAAGCTGCCGCTATACATTGACCGCGAACCTCGATCAGCTCTCAGCGGCCATGTCGGACAGCGAGGAGATCGAAATTCGCGCCACCATTGCCCTGAATCTGTTTGCAGTGCGTTCCGGAGCGGTGCGCTGCATCCGGGAGATTCAGGAGCAGGATTATACGTCAGAACAGCTGGAGGCCATTCCGGGACTGACCGGTTATATTGTTCAGGAGGGAGAAAGCCTCTGGGACATCGGGAAAAAATACTTCCAGACCCCACAGCAGATCATCGAAATGAACGGCCTTTCCTCCGATCAGATTCAGAAAGGCGAATGCCTGATCCTGATGAAAAATGTAAATCCGGGTTACTGGTCACAACCCGGCCACGTACCAGCTGCGAGGTCAGGGCTTATCCCACACGAAGTGAGGGATGCCACCCGGCGAGGGACGAAAGCGTAGTGGCAGCACGCATCCGGCTCCATCGTGTGTAGAAAAAGATTGTTTTTTTGGCGCATTTCCTTTATACTGTTGAAAGTGAGCGATGAGGTTACTGTTCACAATCCGGCCATGCATTTGCTGCGTGGTCCGGTTGTGACCTGTAACAGCGATGTAGCTTATGTTACGGAGAGGAAATGACTAATGATAGCGATAATTGACTATGATGCCGGCAACCTGAAGAGCGTAGAGAAGGCACTCAATTCTCTGGGAGAGGAGACACTGATTACACGCGATCGGGAAGAAATTTTGCGGGCGGATAAGGTAGTATTGCCGGGAGTCGGCGCGTTTGGAGATGCGATGGATCAGCTGCGTCAGTTTGGACTGGTTGATGTGATACGTGAGGTTGCGGATGGAGGAACGCCTTTTCTGGGGATTTGCCTGGGCCTGCAGCTTTTGTTCGAATCCAGTGAGGAGTCGCCGGGTGTGGAAGGACTTGGCATCTGCAAGGGACGGATTTTGCGGATTCCGGATCAGGAAGGCCTGAAGATTCCGCATATGGGCTGGAATTCCCTGCATTTTGACCATCCGGGACGTCTGTTTGCGGGGATCCCGGAGGAAGCGTATGTGTACTTTGTACATTCTTATTATTTGAACGCGGCGGATCCGGAGATTGTCACGGCATCCACACAGTATTCTGTGAAGATTCATGCCTCCGTTGAGCAGGGGAATGTGTTTGCCTGCCAGTTTCATCCGGAGAAAAGCAGCCAGGTTGGGCTTGCGATTTTGCAAAACTTTATTTCTCTGTAGGAAGGAGGAACGGCAAAAATGTTTACAAAACGTATCATCCCCTGTCTGGATGTGAAAAATGGCCGGGTGGTCAAGGGAGTAAATTTTGTCAATCTGCAGGATGCGGGCGATCCGGTTGAGATTGCGGCCGCGTATGATAAAGCCGGGGCGGATGAGGTGGTTTTCCTGGACATCACCGCTTCTTCGGATGCACGCAATACGGTGGTTGATATGGTGCGCGAAGTCGCAAAGAAAGTCTTTATCCCGTTTACTGTGGGCGGAGGAATCCGCACGGTGGAGGATTTTCGACTGTTGCTGCGGGAGGGCGCGGATAAGATTTCAATTAATTCTGCGGCGATCATGAATCCGCAGCTCATTGCCGACGCGGCGGAGAAGTTTGGACGCCAGTGTGTGGTGGTGGCGATTGACGCGCGCCGCAGGCCGGATGGCTCCGGATGGAATATTTTCAAAAATGGCGGGCGCGTAGATATGGGGATTGACGCGGTCGAATGGGCGATGCGGGCGGATCAGCTGGGAGCAGGGGAGATTCTGCTGACCAGTATGGACTGTGACGGGACAAAGGCAGGCTATGATATCGAGCTGACGCGTACGATCGCGGAGCATGTGTCTGTTCCGGTGATCGCTTCCGGCGGAGCCGGTACGAAAGAGCATTTTTATGACGCCCTGACAGAGGGGAAAGCGGACGCGGCTCTGGCAGCTTCGCTGTTTCACTATAAGGAGCTGGAGATTCGCGAGGTGAAGGAGTATCTGCGGGGACGCGGCGTCAGTGTACGGCTGTAGTTTTCCGAGCATGACCCTGCGAACCGACAGCAGGAAGCTGTTCCATACCTTCACTGTTATCCGGATAATACAAAAGAAAGGGGAGAGTGTGCATGCCACCGATTTCCAATGACTGGCTGGTTCCGCTGAAAGCGGAGTTTTCCAAGCCTTATTACGCAAAGCTGTACCGGCAGATCAACGAAGAATACCGCAGCCGGGTGATTTATCCGCCTGCGGACGACATCTTTAACGCGTTTGCCTTCACGCCGCTTTCCCAGGTGAAGGTCGTGATCCTGGGACAGGATCCCTACCACGAGGAGGGACAGGCGCATGGGCTTTGTTTTTCCGTCAAACCGGGAACCCAGACACCGCCGTCGTTGGTGAATATCTACCAGGAGCTGCATGAGGACTGCGGCTGCTACATACCGAACAATGGCTATCTGACAAAATGGGCCGGTCAGGGCGTCCTTCTTCTCAATACCGTGCTGACGGTGCGCGCCCATCAGGCAAATTCCCACCGGGGGATCGGCTGGGAGGAGTTTACAGACGCGGCGCTGCGTGCGGTAAACGAGATCGACCGCCCGATCGTCTATATGCTCTGGGGGCGTCCGGCGCAGATGAAGAAGTCGATGCTGAACAATCCAAAGCATCTGATTCTGGAGGCACCGCATCCGAGTCCGCTCTCTGCGTACCGTGGCTTTTTCGGATGCAGGCATTTTTCCAGGGCAAATAAATTTTTAAAACAGAATGGCATCGAACCGATTGACTGGCAGATAGAGAATATTTACTGATTCAGCTTTGCCGCCTTGCCAAACAGCAGGAATCCGATGACAAACATGACGGCCAGGATGGATACGCCTGCGTTTGCAGCGCCGGTGATCTGAGCGACGACACCCACCAGAAAGGTTCCCATAAAGGATGCGCCTTTTCCGCAGATATCGTAGATGCCGAAGTATTCCCCGGATTTTTCCGCCGGAATGATCTTTGCAAAATAGGAGCGGGAAAGTGCCTGGATCGCCCCCTGGAACATTCCGACGCAGACGGCGAGCAGCCAGAATTCCCACTGCTTATCCAGCTGGATAGCGAAAAGCGCGATCAGCGTATAGGCTCCGATGCAGAAGCGGATGAGCTGATCCGTGCGGAATTGTCTGGAAAGCCGTCCAAAGAGCAGGGCAAATGGAAAAGCGACAATCTGTGTTACCAGAAGAGCAAGCAGAAGTCCTGTCGTGTCCAGTCCCAGAGCGCTGCCGTAGGCGGTCGCCATATCGATGACGGTATACACGCCGTCGATGAAGAAAAAGAAGGCCAGCAGGTAGTAAAAGATATTTTTCTGGTGATAGATTTCTACAAACGTATGGCCAAGCCGTGAAAAGCTGTCTTTGACCAGAGAAGGAACGGCTGGAGTGCCAGCGGCGCCGGAGCCGGTGTCGACAAAGTGCGTCTGCTTATAGTTTTTCAGAAGCGGCAGTGTGACGAGCAGCCACCAGGCGGCATTCAGGAAAAAGGCGATGGTCATCGCCGTCCGGAAAGAGATGCCGATGGTGTCGTACAGCAGCACAAAGACCAGCGATACGACAAACGGCACACAGCTGCCGATATACCCCCAGGCATAGCCGGCGGAGGAGACCGTGTCAAGGCGTTCGTCTGTCGTGACATCTGTGAGCATGGAATCATAGAAAATCAGGCTGGCGTTAAAGCCGATTTTTGCAATGACAAAAACGGCCAGAAAGACAATCCAGGAAGTCGGAACAGACAGTGCGGCGCATCCGATGACGCCCACCATCATGCATGCGGTAAACAGCGGTTTTTTGTAGTTCCGGGTATCCGCGATGCTGCCGAGCACCGGACCGATCAGAGCGACGGCAACGGTTGCCACCGAAGTCGCATAGCCCCAATAGGCCAGATAATCCACCTCGCTGATTCCGGCCGAGCTGGCCAGATAGTTAAAATAAATCGGAAGTATCGTAGCGACAAGTAAAACAAAAGCGGAATTCCCCACATCATAAAGGATCCAGTATTTTTCGAGTCTGGTCAGTTTTGTATTCATAACATCTCCCCTGTTTAAATGAATGAACGATATCAGGCAGATATCATTTCGATGCTGCTCTGAATTGGTTACTCAAAGTTTCGGTGGAAACGCTCCGGGAGCTTTACGCCCGTGCGCAGACACTGGTCAAACTGTACCTGCAAAGAGGCAGCGAGAGGAATTGCGTTTTCAAACCGTTTCCGCAGCTCTTCGTTGCTTTCCTCACAGGCCGGATTGTCCTTTCGCTGGTTCATCAGGCCGTTCATTTTATGGTACTGGCCGATCAGCTTCAGAATCGAATTGATGGTGCCCTGCTTCAGGGCTCCGGGGGCGCAGAAAAGCTTTTTAACGAAGCGCATTCCGAGGAGGGAATCATGGACCTTTTTCTGATCCATCGAAGGGAAAAATGGTTCAATCGCCGCCGCAGTGTCCAGGTCTGTATAGACCAGATTCGCGGAAGGAAATCCGACCGGATCCAGATGATTCTCTTTTAGCAGGAATTTATCAAATTCCGCTTCTATCTCGAGATGGGCGACGCCGCTGCGTTTAATCTGCGCCTCGATATAGGGATGACACTCACTGTCCAGGGTAAAATGGCAGATAAAGCCGAGCATATAAGCGTACTGACTGCTGTCCCGCCCATATTTCCGAATGACCGAAAGCGCGTGCCGGAAAAGCGGAGCCGCGTCATTCTCGTGTAGATGCACGCCGTAGCGCTGCACCCGGTTTTTGTACCAGGGATGATAAAAGAAAAAAATATCCGGTCCCTGCAGTCCCTCCCGATATGCAGAATGATATCGATTTGCGATCACAGCCAGATCCGCATCCGTCTGTTCACAAACCTTCACTCCAAAAAGGTCATGGGCATAGACAGCTGGCACAGAAAATTCCCCCTTTATGCAATAGATGAGCATCGGCGAAAGCCGATCACACAGGCGCCGGGCGCAGACCGCGAAGCGGTCAGATTCCTTGTGCGCCCGTGTAATATGGATCGTGCGTCGGCGAAAGCCGATCACGCAGGCGCCGGGCGCAGACCGCGAAGCGGTCAGATTCCTTGTGCGCCCGTGTGCATATTATACCACAAAGACGGAAAAATAATAGTAAGAATTATGTAAAAACATGAGAATAGAATGCAACATAAGCAAAAAGAGGATAATAAAAACAACTTGATATCGAAGGGGAAGTGTGCTATAGTGGGTACAGTGATTGATAGCCAGGATGACGTGTAAGCGAAAAAGGAAGGAGTGTGTGAAATGAGTATCATGGATGCGTTATTTGACGGCAGAATTTATCCGGGGGAGCAGGTTCTGTCAAAAGATCCGAAGTATGCAAAGACCGACAGAGAAATGGATCTTCTGATGAGCAAACTGGAGGACCGGCTGAGTAAAGAGGATTATGATCTGGTAGAAGAGATGTGTGATTTGCTCTCTGTCTCACAGGATATTCAGAATAAAGAGTTTTTCCGCTATGGACTTTCTATGGGTTTACAGCTGATGCGGGAGGCATATGAGTATGAGCTGCCCGGTTTACAGAATGCCGCGAAGTCGGAGGACATGTAGGCGGATGATGGAAAGACCAGATGGATGCAGCAGACATGGAGGAAAAGCGAGGAGATGGGACTGTCTCCTCGCTTTTGGCATTCAGGTTTTTTTATTAAGTTCATGATTCAGCCGTTTCCTGTTTTTCAAGCTCTTCCATTGCAGCGTTTAGCATCGCAAGCACGACTTTTTGCGTGGAATAAGACGTTTTTTTATACAAGGCAGCCGCATCTTTGACCGCAGACAGTTCGTTTTCCACCAGCTGATCCTGCAGCAGATAGTCCGGTGAGATGTGAAACAGATTACAGATGGAGACAAAAACAGCGAGGTTGGGTGTTTTCGTGCTTTTTCCGGATTCAATCTGCCGGAGGTAGGTCTGAGAAATATTCAGCTGATCGGCGGCCCCTCTGGTGGTGTATCCATTGCTTTTCCTTACTTCCCGGATTCTTTTTCCGAGCAGGCTCTGATCAAATGCTTTGTTTTCCATATTGATTCTCTCCTTATCTGAATGAATTACGGATAAAGCAATCGCTTGAATATCTGTAGTTACTGTTCACACCCCGACCACGCACTTGCTGCGTGGTCAGGGGCAAAAACGTAGAGATTGCAAGCATCTGGCCCATCGCGAAGCGATTTAATTGGCAGATGCTTTTACAGGTCACACCAGCGGAGGCTGAAATAACGTAAATCTGGTCAGGGTGTGACTTGTAACTATCCGCAATTTCAGCATACATTATGATTGCAGAAAACGGGTGATTCTGGTAGACTACACAGTGTAAGCCTGTAGCATACAAAACCGGATCCGGTTACTTCTGAAAGGCAGAATAAGAGAGGAGCAGGAGAGAATGAAAATCGAGAAAAAATTTTACACGGAGGAGGCAGCGCTGTGGCGCAGCTTAGAAAGGGAAGCGGATGGACTTGGGATGGGAATGTCCCTGGGGGAAGCGGAAGAAGACCAGCTGCGGCTGGAACGCGAAGCGTGGCAAATTGAAGAAAAGGCTGAAAACGAGAAAAAACAGAACTATCAGGTCATCCGCCAGGAAAAGCTGGATCGTTTTCAGGTGTTAACAAAAATGGCACTGGAATTTGCGGAGCTTGCCCCGATGGACATCACAGTGAATACAGAAAACTTCTTTGGCAGGATTGACCTGAGCGCCGATTGCCTGATGATTTTGCCGTCATCGCCGGACGAGATGCGGACCGGGCTTCTGACACTGTTCAGGGAAGCAGAAAGTATCAGTATTTTGCGCAAGGATAACGACCAGATCATCGTGTCTCTGATTTATCCATTCTGCACGGAAATTCCGCGGAGCGCAGAGTAAGAGGACTTTCATTTGCATGGGAAAATAGTAGCTGACTGGCTACCATTAGCAGCTAATAAACAGTCTAATAAAAAATCACTCTTACAGGTACAATGATCCCATCATTTTAGAAAGTGAGGGACACCTGTATGTGTGAAAAGGAAACCACCGATACGGTTATCTGTCAGGAAGAACCGGCACCCGCGACCTACTCGCCGGTCATTGACTACATAGGACCGAGAATTCAGGAGCTTTGCGAGAAAAAGCATATGTCGAGGTACCGCCTGGCACAGCGCTCAGGCGTACCGTCGATCAGTATTTCAAGATATGTGAAAGGCCTGAAATCGCCAGCGGTCACAACACTTGAAAAGCTCTGCATGGGGTTTGGCATCAGCCTTTCCGAGTTCTTTGAGGACATTGAATTTCAGCCGGATCCCGCGCTTACCGCTGAGCAGAATCATATGCTGGAGGTTATGAGCAGACTGAGCGATGCGGAACTGAAAAATCTGATCGCATACGCGGACTATCTTTCGGCGCGTAAGGAATGACATTGTCGGTGTATGGCGATTTCTTTGTATAAACATTCTCTTTTCCGAATAGACTTTGATAAGAAGTCGTTTCGGGGGATTTTCCTTGAAGGATTACATAGAAGAGCGTGTTTTGACAATTGCAGTCTATATTACGGAGAACAATGCGACGGTGAGGGAGGCCGCGAAGCGGTTCGGAGTCAGCAAAAGCACGGTGCACAAGGACATGGTAGACCGCCTGGCGGAGATCAGTCCGTCCCTTTCAGGGAAGGTGAGGAAGGTTCTGGATGTGAACAAGCAGGAGCGGCACATTCGCGGCGGGATGGCGACGCGGGAGAAATATCTGCAGAGAAAAGGGTGAAATTCCGGCCGAAAAAACGCCCGTCGGAAGGGGAGAAACCTTCCGGCGGGCGTTTTATGCACAGGACCGGGCAAGGAGTTTTGCGGTTTATGCCGCACCCGGCCGTGCGGGCGAGCAAGAGATGGCAAGCCGCCTCCTGCTCGATCTGCTTTCAGCTGTATTGTTTTTTGTATTGATTCTTTACAGAGAAGCGATATACGCATCAATTTGTGCCTGTGCTTCAGCGATTACGGTATCGATGCCCGCGATCTCCATCATGGACTGATACTGCTCCAGACCGGAATCCTTGTCGGTATAGCCAAGCTCCAGCGGCCACCAGTACTGCTGCTGTACGTTCACGCAGGTAGAAAGCTCGGTCTCGATGGAGGAAGTATCGAATACGAACGGAGCAAATTTTTCACTGTTTACGCCGGCAACGATGGAAGCTTCAATCTCTTCCTTCTTGGTGGCGTAATCCTCCGGATAACCTGCCTGATAACGAACCAGGGCGTCCGAACGAGCGGCCCAGAGAGCGCCTCCTGCGTACAGATCCGTATCCGTGATGGTGAACTGTCCCTCATCGTTCAGCTCATAGGTTACACCTTCTACGCCATACATCAAAGCATCGAATACTTCCTGATCGGTCGTGATCAGATTGATGAGAGCCATGGCTCTTTCCGGGTTCTTGGAGGTGTTGGAAATGACCATGCAGTCCTGTGTATACGGCAGGTGGGAGTTATCTGCTACAAAATTGGAATACCCCCAGCTCTGTCCGACGCTTTCGCCGTAGTTGGCAACACAAGAAGCGTAGGTGTCAATGTTGTGGAACCGCAGTGCGGATTTCCCGTTTTGCAGTTTTGTGCTGTCTGTATCGGAAAGCGCTGATTTTGACCAGAAGCCTTTCTCGTTAAATCTGGCAGTCATCTCCAGGAAATCCTTGATTTCATCAAACTGATAGAGAGATTTGACGGTAGGATTTTCTTCGGTCGGGTCAAACCACAGCCACGGATAAGACTTGGATACCCACATATATCCCAGACTCTGCATGTAAGTCAGCATCAGCTCCGGCCCCATGGAATAGATATCGATCGGCTCGATCGCCTGATTGTTTGCCAGGATCGCATCACCGTATTCTTCGACATCTTCCCAGGTCTCCATCACGCCGTCCCAGTCTTCTCCGGTCAGGTCTGTGCGGTAGATCGGACCATATGCTGTGTAGGTAGACAGAAGCGTCGGAACACAATAATAGTGACCGCTGATGGTTGCTTCTGCGAGCGCGGTTTCGGACTGCAGAGCAAAGTTATCCGGCGCATATTCTTCCCACATCTCGTCCAGACTTAAGAACGCACCCTTCTGTGCCAGAGAAGCGAAATTCAGCCAGGTAGCGGCATAAGCGATGTCAAAGGTTTCTCCGGAAGAGAAGAGCAGAGGATATTTGTTCTGGTACTCTGCCCATCCGATCCAGTTGATCTTCAGCGTACAGTTCAGCTTCTCCAGTAAGAGCTGGTTCAGGTTCTCATCTACTACGTCTTGGCCGGCCGGGCGGTCGCTTACTACATACATGATTATTTCAACCTGTTCCGAAGTATCGACATCTGCGGATGCAAGACCCGGGAACATCATTGTACCGGCAACAGCGGCTGCGCTGCCGCACAGAAAATCTCTTCTGGTTATTTTTCGCATCTTTTTTCCTCCTGAATTTTAATATTGGTAACGGCGTAAGCCGTTTCCCTTTGCGCCAGGCGCAAGGCTGCACAAACAGCCATCTCCTGCGCGTTTTACGTTTTTATGTGTAGCCGGTTGTCATCCTTTCACGGAACCGACAGCAACACCTTTGACAAAGTACTTCTGTACGAACGGGTACACCAGAATAATCGGTCCCGTGGCCACTACCGCCATGGCCAGCTTCAGGGAATTCGACGGCATATCGGATACGGAGATGCCGGCCTGGCTGGCGATTGAAGCGAGGGCCTGTGTCTTCTGCATCAGAGAGTAGAGCATATACTGCAGCGGATATTTGGTTTCTGTGTTGATGTACAGCATCGCGTTGTACCAGTCATTCCAGTAGCCGAGGGCGAGGAACAGACCGATGGTCGCCAGACCGGATTTCAGCAGAGGGAAGATCACACTGAAGAAGGTACGCCATTCTCCGGCTCCGTCGATCTTGGCGGACTCGACCAGCTCATGCGGCAGAGCCGCGATGAAGGTTCTCATGATCAGCAGATAGAAGACATTGAACATTCCCGGCAGGATCAGCGCCCAGTAGCTGTCTTTCAGGTGCAGGTACTGGATGTAGAAGATATAGGTACATACCATACCGCCGTTGAAAAGGGTGGTAAAGTAGAAGTAAAACGAAAACCAGTTCCGGTATTTGAAATCCTTGCGGCTGAGTACATACGCAGTTAATGTGGTGAGTAACAGTCCGAGAACTGTACCGACGACTGTGATCAGGATCGAAACTCCGTAAGCGCGGATGACGGTCATGGGCGTTTTAAAGATCAGCCGGTAGGCTTCCAGTGTAAAATCCTTCGGCAGGATGCCAAATCCGGTGAAGCGGATGGCCTGCTCAGAGGAGAAGGAACCGGACACCATGATGATAAATGGGAGCAGACAGATCACCGCCATCAGGCCGACGACTATATATGCAATTGCGTAAAACGCTCTGGTAGAGCCACTTTGTTTGATTTTCATTGTTGCCATCCTCCTCTTCTAGTACAATATTTTTAAAATAACTCGACTTTATTTGTTTTCTGTGGTATAAT
>JAJQGP010000145.1:11978-30378 GCA_021200475.1 Lachnospiraceae bacterium | reverse complement strand
CATACTGAATCTTAAGATGATAAACGCAAAAGCGTGTGGGGCGGTCTTTTCAAAACGCCGGACGGCGGGCTTTTGTCATGCGCGCGGGCGGGCAGGAGCCGACGAGCCGCCTCCTGCCCGATTACGCTCAAAACAAAAGCAATGGAAAGGGGAAGATCAGAACCATGAAATACGAAAAGATGGATATCAAAAACCAGAATTCCATGGACTATGCGGCGCTGTATCTGTATATTCTGGATGATTCACCGGAGATCGCGATTAAGGAGCGGCCGATGGTGGTGATTTGTCCGGGAGGCGGATATGAGTTTACATCTGACCGCGAGGCAGAGATTATTGCGATGCAATATCTTGCCATGGGGTATCACGCGGCAGTGCTCCGCTACTCAGTGGCTCCGGCCGTATATCCGACGGCACTTCTGGAGCTGGGCAGGGCAGTTGCCGTGATTCGCGAAAATGCGGATGAATGGCACATCGACCGGAAGAAAATCGTGGTGTCCGGTTTTTCTGCGGGCGGTCATCTGGCAGCGAATTACGCAATGTTCTGGAACCGCGCGTTCCTGTCGGAGGATCTGGGAGTCGACTCCGCGCTTCTTGCGCCGAACGCGCTGATTCTCTGCTATCCGGTTATTTCGTCTGGCGAGTATGCGCACGAGGGTTCCTTCCGCAGCCTTCTGGGTGCGGATTATGAGGAGAAAAAGAAGGAACTGTCTCTGGAATTCTGCGTGGGAGAGCAGGTTCCGCGGACATTTGTATGGCATACCTGTGAGGACGACTGCGCCCCGGTGCAGAATTCGCTGCTGCTGGTGAATGAGCTGGTGAGCCATCACATTCCGACTGAGTTTCATCTCTTTGAGAGAGGTGGGCATGGCCTGTCACTCGCGAACCGTCTGACCGGTTCTGCGGACGGCGGCTGGACGGAAGCGGCGGTTGCGGTATGGCCGCAGCTGGTGCATGCCTGGATGGAGAATTGGGCCTGATCAATCGCTGCTGATGGAAGCGGGAAAAAAGATTTTGTATACAAAGCCAGAGCAGTGTGGTGTGGGATGCCTGGTCAAATAAAAGGAGGATACGAACATGAAAGCTGCAAAAAACTACAAATTCTGGTTTGCAACCGGCTCTCAGGACCTTTATGGAGATGAGTGCCTCGCAAAGGTGGCGGAGCATTCGAAGATCATTGTGAGCAAACTGAATGAGTCGGGAATGCTTCCGTATGAAGTGGTGTGGAAGCCGACGATGATTACGAATGAAGTGATCCGCAAGACGTTTAATGAGGCAAACGCAGATGAGGAATGCGCGGGTGTCATCACCTGGATGCACACCTTTTCCCCGGCGAAGTCCTGGATTCTGGGACTTCAGGAATACCGCAAGCCGCTGCTCCATCTGCATACACAGTTCAATGAGGAGATTCCGTACGACACGATTGATATGGACTTCATGAATGAGAACCAGTCTGCACACGGCGACCGCGAGTATGGTCATATTGTTACCAGAATGGGCATTGAGCGCAAAGTGATCGTTGGCCACTGGAACGATCCGCAGGTACAGGGGAAGATTGCTTCCTGGATGCGCACGGCGGTTGGCATTATGGAGAGCAGCCACATCCGCGTGATGCGTATTGCGGACAATATGCGGAACGTAGCTGTTACCGAGGGCGATAAGGTAGAGGCACAGATCAAATTTGGCTGGGAGATTGACGCTTACCCGGTGAATGAGATCGCGGAGGCCGTGCAGGCTGTATCGCAGGCGGATACCAATGCGCTGGTAGAGGAATATTACGACAAATATGAGATTCTCCTGGAAGGGAGAGATGAGGCGGAATTCCGCAGGCATGTGGCAGTGCAGGCGCAGATCGAGATCGGCTTTGAGCGTTTCCTTGAGGAGAAAAACTATCAGGCAATCGTGACACATTTTGGCGACCTTGGCGCGCTGCAGCAGCTGCCGGGCCTGGCGATCCAGCGCCTGATGGAGAAAGGCTACGGCTTTGGCGGTGAGGGAGACTGGAAGACCGCGGCGATGGTCCGCCTGATGAAGATCATGACACAGAATGTCCCGAACGCGAAGGGTACCTCTTTCATGGAAGATTATACCTACAATCTTGTTCCGGGCAAGGAAGGCGTTCTGGAAGCGCATATGCTTGAGGTTTGCCCGACCATTTCCGATGGGCCGATCAGTATTAAAGTAAACCCGCTTTCCATGGGCGACCGTGAAGACCCGGCCCGTCTGGTATTTACCGCTAAGGAAGGCCCTGGAATCGCGACATCCCTGATCGACATGGGGAACCGCTTCCGTCTGATTATCAATGCGGTCGACTGCAAGAAGGTAGAAAAGCCGATGCCGAAGCTTCCGGTGGCGACCAACTTCTGGACACCGCAGCCGGATCTGGCGACAGGCGCAGAGGCATGGATCCTCGCGGGAGGTGCGCATCATACGGCATTTTCCTATGACCTGACCGCGGAACAGATGGAAGACTGGGGTGCGGCGATGGGGATTGAGACCGTCCTGATCGATAAAGATACGACCATTCGCAGCCTCAAGAATGAGCTGAGATGGAATTCTCTGTATTTCAGATAAGTGATGCTCAGAAACAAAACAGCAGGCCGAAGCTTTGCGCTTCAGCCTGCTGTTATTATGCGCAGAGCAGGGTAAGGAATTTTGCGGCTAAAGCCGCACCCGGCTCGCGCAGCGGATAGGGTGAGAGGACTCCCCCTATCCGATTTTTGCTGCAGTTCGGACCTTCTGCAAAATTTCTTCACAGACTGCACGAACGTCATTGCCGTCAGCGGCGACGGTGATATCTGCGGCGCTCTGGTATTTCGGGGTGCGCTGTGCCAGCAGGCTCCGGATGTATTCGACATTCATATTTCCCTCAAGCAGCGGCCGGGTATGAAAATCTTTGACTCTCTCATAAATGGTCTCCGCAGAGGCACAGAGATAAATGATTTTTCCGCTCAGGCGCATGGCCGCGACGTTTTCTCCGCGCATGGGCACACCGCCGCCGCAGGAGACGACGATATTTGATTCCTGTTCCAGGGAAAGGAGCAAACGGGTCTCCAGTGCGCGAAAATATGCTTCGCCGCTTTCGGCGAAAATCTGCGAAATTGACCGCCCTTCCTGGGCTTCGATCTGCTCATCCATCTCAATCAGGCGCATTCCATAGTGATCGCGCAGCTCCCGGGCGACCGTGGATTTGCCGGCGCCCATAAATCCAATTAAAAAAATATTCTGGCTCATAATATTCCCTTTTGTGATGCGAATTGTAATGCTTCAGAACAGCAGACTGCAAATCGCTTTGGCTCTGAACAGTTACTTTAAAGTGTAAAATGTAAGGTGTCTGTCGTTGTGAGGGCATGGTTTCGATCAGCGAGGCCATGCGGATTCCCGGAGCATTATAACACAGGTGAGGAAATGCGGCAACGCCTCCGGAACAATTATCCACAGAATGGACACAATCTTATCCAGAAATGGACACAATCATTCTCTACAATAAAATGAACTATATCCAAGCATACGATGCGGAACAGGAGTGAATGTCTTGATTGAAGTAACCCATCTTACAAAACGCTATGGCTCGAATGCCGCAGTGGATGATTTATCTTTTACCGTAGAAAAAGGACAGATCTACGGTTTTCTTGGGCCGAATGGCGCCGGGAAAACGACAACCATGAATATTCTCACCGGATATATTGCCCCAACGGCCGGTGAAGTCATGATTGACGGCCATAATATTCTGGAAGAGCCGGAGGAAGCGCGCAAGTGTATTGGTTATCTGCCGGAGATTCCGCCGGTTTACCCGGAAATGACCGTGCTGGAGTACCTGAAGTTTGCGGCAGAGCTGAAAAAATTGCCGAAGAAGGAGCAGGATGCCCTGATTGCTGAGGTCATGCAGACCACTGGCCTGACTGAGATGCAGAACCGCCTGATTCGCAACCTTTCTAAGGGCTATCGGCAGCGTACCGGTCTGGCACAGGCCATTTTGGGGTATCCGGATATTATTATTCTGGATGAGCCGATGGTAGGCCTGGATCCCAAACAGATTATTGAAATTCGTGAGCTGATCAAAGATCTGGGGAAAAAACACACGGTCATTCTGAGCTCTCATATTCTGTCTGAAATCAGTGCGATCTGTGATCATATCATGATCATTGCGCATGGAAAGCTGGTGGCGAGCGACACACCGGAGAATCTGACAAAGCTGATGCGGGGCTCCGGCTCTCTGGAGCTGACAGTCGCCGCGAAGGCAGCGGACGCCAGAAAAATGTTCGGATCACTGCCAGGCGTACAGTCGATCAGCGTAACGAACTCGACAGAAGCCGGCGCCTGTGATGTCATGATTAAGACAGAAGGAGAGAATGATCTGCGGAAAAAGATTTTTTATCTCTGTGTAGAGCAGGATACGCCGATTCTTCGCATGCAGCACACGCATATTTCGCTGGAGGATGTATTCCTTGAACTGACAGAAGATCATCCGAAGGCTCCGGCCGCAAAAAAGAAGAGAAGATTCGGGTTCGGCGGAAAGGCAAAGCAGGAGAAGACCGATGATGCGAAGGCGGCTTTACAGGATTCGGATGATGTCACACCGGAAGAAGCGGACGTGATGAAATATAAAACGGACGAGAATGAGACTGCGGAAGCGAGTGAGACCGGCAAGGCTGCGGAAACGGACAGGAAGGAGTGAGGATCGATGGCAGCAATATATAAAAAGGAGGTCAGAGGTTTTCTGACTTCTATGATTGGCTATGTGTTTATGGCGTTTCTGCTGGTAGTGACAGGCATTTACTTTACTTATTATAACCTGTCTGTCGGCTGGCCGAAATTTGCCTATGTGCTCTCGTGCATCCTGTTTGTATTTATGATTGCGGTGCCGATTCTGACGATGCGCGTCCTCTCTGAGGAGCAGAAGCAAAAGACCGATCAGATGCTTCTGACCGCGCCGGTTTCGGTGACGGAGATCGTGATGGGAAAATTTTTTGCCCTTGCGACTATTTTTCTGATTCCGATGCTGATTATGGCGCTTTATCCGCTTGTTCTGTCACAGTTTGGCACGGTTTATTTCAGTGAGACCTATACGGCAATGTTCGGATTTTTTCTGATGGGCTGCAGTTTCCTGGCGATTGGACTTTTCGTGTCGTCCGTGACCGAGAGCCAGGTGATCGCTGCGGTTCTCACGTTTCTCCTCCTGTTTGTCAGCTATGTGATCTCCGGAATCTCCTCTCTGCTTCCGGATACCGCATTTGGCTCCTTCCTGATTGTGCTGGTGCTGATCGCGCTGGCGGCGGTGCTGGTTTACAATACTGTGAAAAGCACATTGGTTTCGATGCTTTGCCTGATCGCCGGAGAGGCGGCGGCCGTCATTGTTTATGTTGTAAACAGTACGCTCTACGAGGGGCTGATACAGGATGTGCTGACTGTATTCGATCTTTCTGACCATTTTTCAAATTTTTACAGCGGTATTTTTGATGTAAATGGCATTGTTTATTATCTCTCGGTGATCGGACTTTTCCTTTATCTGACCGTTGAGACGATTCAGAAGAGACGCTGGAGCTAAAGACGGAGGTGGGACAGAAAATGAAAAAAGAGCAGAAGGAAACGCAAATGGAAGTGCAAAATGACAGCAAAGAAGAAAGCGGAAAAAAGCAGAAAAGATTTTCCCTGCGTCCCCGGAATCTGCGGCAGCTGAAGCATGGCTCCTACAGCATCGCGCTGACGGTGATTGTGATTGTGGCAGTGATTATGATCAATATGATTGTTGGTCAGATTCCCTCGCAGTATACGCAGATCGACCTGAGCGGCCTGCAGCTTTCCGTATTGACAGACACATCGAAGGAGCTGGTGGAGAATCTGACAGAGGACATTACGATCTATTATATCCTGGAGGACAGTAACCGGGATTCGTATGTGTCCAGACTGCTGGAACGCTATGAGGATCTTTCCTCTCACATCACAGTGGTGGAAAAGGATCCGGTGCTGTACCCGCAGTTTACGTCGCAATATACAGATGAAACGCTGTCGGACAACAGTGTGATCCTTGTGTGCGGGGACAACAGCAAGGTGATTTCCTATGACGATATGTATGAGACGGAATTCAGCTATTACACATATTCCAGCTCAACGACCGGGTTTGACGCGGAAGGTCTTATCACAAGTGCGATTTCTGCGCTGATCAGTGACGACATTCCGAAGCTGTATACTCTGACCGGACACAGCGAGCTGGAGCTGACGGATTCTATGGTGTCCTCGATTGAAAAGGAAAATATTGAGATAGAAGAGCTGAGTCTTCTGACTTCGGATGGGGTGCCGGAGGACGCGGACTGCCTGATGATCGTTTCCCCGATGTCTGATATTTCTACCACGGAAGCGCAGATGATTCTGAATTATCTGCGGCGGGGCGGAAGCGTGATCATCATTACGGATTATACCACGGAAGAACTGCCGAATCTGGCTACCGTTATGGAATACTATGGGGTGGAGCTGGTAGAAGGCATTGTATTTGAGGGCAATCCGAATTATTACTATTCGCAGTATCTGTATTACCTGCTGCCGGATATCAACAGCACGGATGTGTCGTCGGATCTCGCGGAGAGCGGAAGCTATGTCATGGTGGCGTCGGCACAGGGGATAGAGACGCTTGACGATGCGCGGGATACGCTGACGATCGAAAGTGTGCTTACGACTTCGAGTGCGGCTTATTCCAAGGTTGACGTGCAGAACATGACAACCTATTCGCAGGAAGACGACGACATCAGCGGGCCGTTTGACCTGGGTGTGCTTGTGACCGAGACTGTTGAGCTGACGGATGAGCTTCTGGAGGATACGGCTTCTGTCGATGACAGTCTGGATTTTGACAGCTGGGTGGATACGCTTGAGGTGGAAACGGAGACGGAGACAGAGACCGAAGAAGAGACGGATACGGCGGAGGATACAACTGAGGCGGAAGATACGACTGAGGCAGAGGATACGACCGAAGAAGAGACCGAGACGGAGACAGAGGAAGAAGAGACGGATACGGCGGAGACCAGACTGGCTGTGTTTACCTCCTCCGCGCTGGTCAATGATTCGATCAACCAGGCGGTGTCCGGCGGCAACTATCAATTGATTGTCAATACCGTAAGCTGGGCGTGCAACCAGGAGAGTTCGGTATCGGTTCCGTCTAAGAGCACGGTGGTCGATTACCTGACTCTGACCGCTGCGTCTGTAAGCTTCTGGGGCGCGGTGACGACTATTATTCTTCCGGCGCTGATCCTGCTTCTCGGACTTGGCGTATGGCTGAGCCGGAGAAAACGGTAAAGAATACGCGCATAGTTTCCCGGCCGCCGGCGTCAGGCTGACGGCCAGGGCGCGCGGATCAGGCAGCAGCGGAGCTTATGGTAACGGAGGATTGTATCAATGATGAAGAAAAAAAGTGTAAAACTGATCGCCGGTGTGGTGGTGATTTTTCTCCTTTGCGGCGCCTACTTTGGATTGAAAGCTTACAATCAGAAGACAGAGGAGGCCGAAGAAGAGGCTGCGGAGGGAGAGACGGTTCTGGAGGTGGACACTTCCGCGCTCACAGCGGTTTCTTTCCTGATTGACGGGGAAGAGATGTCCTTTACCCTGCAGGAGGACGGCACCTGGCAGAAGGACGATGATGAGACATTTCCGGTAGACGGGGACGCTCTGCTTTCTCCACTTTCGGAGCTTTCCGAGCTGAAAGCGCTGCGGACGCTGACGGAAATCGAGGACGTATCCGAATACGGGTTTGACGATCCGCAAAATCTCATCACGCTGACAGACGAGGACGGGGAAGTGACGATAGTCACGATTGGTGACAACAACGACTCGACCGGAAACGATTATCTGATGCTGAATGAGGATGAGACGACCGTTTATACGATATCGACGGACCTGCGCGACGGATTCTCAGACGATATTTACGACTACGCGGAAAGCGAGGAGCTGCCGACTCTGCAGGCATCGGCGATCACGGGAATTTCCGTGGAGACGGCTGATGGGGAGAGCTATAACCTTTACCTTGAGGATGCCGTCTGGATGGTAAGCGGTGTCAGTGAGGATACGGACATTACGGATGAGGATGCCGAAGCGGAGACTGCGATGAGTGACGAAAAAGTGGCAGATACAGAAGCGGCCAACACGGATGAGGTAACAGCCCGGGAGCTTGCCGCGGGTGTAGAGGCGAATGCGGATGAGGCGGACACTCTGACCAGTACGCTGGCGTATCTGGCGTATGAGGATTATCTGGAGCATAACTGCAGTGATTTTTCCACATATGGCCTGGAAGAGCCTGCTGTGACGCTGACAATTACCTATGAAGAGGAAGCAGAATCCGACGAGGACGAGACAGCAACGGAGGCGTCAGCCACTGGGGCGGAGAGCGAGGAGGAATCTGAAACAGAGACGGAAGAGAGCGTTGAGAGGATCGAGCGGACCGTTACGTTCCTGATCGGAGATACGGATTCAAATGGGGATTATTACGTGCGGCTGGAAGGCTCTGCGCAGGTGCATACTTTTTCCAGTGATATTGTCACGACACTTCTGGGGTATTCGGCGTATGATCTGATCGCGGAGGAAGAGGAAGAGACGGAAACAGAGGATGCGACTGAGACAGAAGATGCGACGGAAGCGGATGACGATGACGCGGCAGACGCAGGGACGGAGAATGCTGATGCGACAGAAGCGGAGACCGAAACAGAAACCGAAACAGAAACCGATGAGGCGGCAGCAGCGGCAGAAGAGATCGAAACCGGAGAAGCGGAAAGCGAAACAGAATAGAAGAACGGGGCGTCAGATGCCCTGTGACAGAATGGAAAAACCAGCCGGCATGCTTTTATGCGCGGGCTGGTTTTCTTTCTGTTTACAATTTATCGTTTTTCGAGCGGCAGATACGGCACATGATGTCCGACGTATTTATAGGCCGGACGGATGATTTTGCCGCCATTCACCAGCTCCTCCATGCGGTGCGCACTCCAGCCGGCTATTCGGGAGATGGCGAAGATCGGGGTGAAGAGCTCTCTTGGGATCCCCAGCATAGAGTAAACGAATCCGCTGTAAAAGTCGACGTTGCAGCAGATGGGCTTGTGCAGATGCTTTTCACTGGTCAGCACCTCGCGGGCGAGACGCTCTACGTTTTCGTAGAGTGCAAATTCGCGGGTCAGCCCCTTGGCCTCAGAGAGGGTTTTCGCGTATTCCTTGAGGATCACGGCTCGTGGGTCGGAGAGGGTGTAGACGGCGTGTCCCATGCCATAGATCAGCCCCCTGCCGTCAAAAGCCTGTCCGCGGATAATTTTCAGCAGATAATCGCGGAGCTGCTCCTCATTTTCCCAGTCTCTTACGTGTTCGCGGATATCAGCAAACATCTGCTCCACCTTCAGGTTGGCGCCGCCGTGTTTTGGCCCCTTCAGAGAGCCGAGCGAAGCGGAGATGGCAGAGTAGGTATCCGTTTCCGTAGAAGTCACGACATGTGTGGTGAAGGTGGAGTTGTTACCGCCGCCGTGCTCTGCATGGATCACAAGCGCAATGTCAAGCACCCGCGCCTCCAGTTCGGTGTACTGCCCATCCGGGCGCAGCGTCCGGAGAATGTTTTCCGCGGTCGAAAGCTTCGGGTCCGGATAGCGGATGACGAGGCTTTCATCATTGTTGTAATGCTGGTAGGCGTGGTACGCGTATACAGAAATCAGCGGAAGCGTAGCGATCAGCGACAGGCTCTGCTTAAGCACATTCGGGATCGAAATATCATCCGGATTGTCATCATAGGAATAGAGGGTCAGCACACTTTTCTGCAGCGCATTCATCAGGTTCTGGCTTGGCGCTTTCATAATGACATCACGCACAAACTTATTCGGCAGCTCGCGGTACTGTGCGAGAATTTCCAGAAAGGAGTCCAGCTGCTGGCGGTTTGGCAGGGCGCCGAAAAGCAGGAGGTATACGACCTCCTCATAATTGAAGCGGCGGCCTGCAAAGCCGTTTTTCAGGTCCATGACGTTGTAACCCTGAAAATATAGCTCGCCGTCTGCGGGAATCTTTTTTCCCTTTTCCGTGCGGAACGCGACGACGTCAGAGATCTCGGTCAGTCCGGTAAGCACGCCCTTTCCGTCGGATTCACGCAGGCCGCGTTTGACATCGTATTCCGCGTACAGGTTCAGGTCAAACTCGCTGGAGGTCAGGCAGTATCTGGCCAGCTCTGTCAGCTTGATGTCCCTTATCTTTTTTTCTGTCTCACTAATTGCCATGGTGAATCCTCCTCTTACTTTTCTGTTGGATAAAAAAATGGCCTGGCACCAGCGCATCCGCGCCAAGAGCCCGCCATCCTCGCCGGTTATTTGTATAGAAACCGTTCAGAACTGACCGAAGCGTACACCTGTGGCCGCTGTGCTGAACATATAGATTTCTGCCTATTACATCCTATTGTAGCACTTTTTTGTAAATAGTCAAACCATGAAAATGCCAAATCATGGCTCAAATTCAGGCCTGGAAGCTACAAATCTTCCAAATTCTCAGACAAAAAACAAAACCAGCATTGCAATCAGCGCCGCGAGAAGCAGCACTGCCAGGAGGATCAGCAAAACCTGAGCTGCGGTAAGTCCATTTCCCTGATTCTGTTCGGGGCGCTCCCAGGATTCTTCCCAGTCATTGTGCAGTTCTCTGTCATTTCTGTTCATAAACATCCCTCCAGTCTGTTGCTGCGCATCCTGGTTATCGGCCACATCTTGACCAGTTCATGTTATTTCAACCACTACAGGTGTGACCGATAACGGCATCCGGTCATTCTCTGTGCAGAGACTCAAAATACGCGGTTGCCTGTTCCACCGTATCTTCTCGCACAGAATAGCAGAATCGCTTTCCGGCCCTTCGGCTTTGAACCAGCCCGGCCTCGCTCAAAACTTTCATGTGGTGTGACATGGTGGATTGGACAATGCCAATTGACTCCAGCAGTTCCGGTGTAGACCGTTCCCGTTCAGCGAGCAGGTTCATGATTTTCAGACGGTTTTCATCCGAGAGCGCCTGGAAAATGACGAGCATTTTCTGCGTAAGTGCGTCATCAGGGCGTTTCAGCGGTTCTTTTTTCGGCTGTGTGTGCTGTATGGGAGCAGCGGAGAATTCCTTTTTTTCGGATTCATCGGAGATCCCGTTAGCGGTGGATTTTACTTTCACCTTTCCAGTTTTCGGTTTTTCTTTTCTTTCGGCCGTTTTTTTGGCTTTTTTCTCTTTCTTTCCTTTGTTTTTACCCATAGTTTGCTCCTGAAGGTTCTTTTGGTGTATATTATAATTCATCCGGTTTGTTTTGTGAAGATGCATAATTTAATAGCGGTGGATCATTCATTCATCCATTTCAATCTTCATGAAAGCGGGATCGTATCATGGTTTTGCTGACCGTGACTGCGACTGGATTCCGAGTATGAACAGGAGCCTTCTTCCCTTCACTGAATCTGTTTACGTGAGGTTAAATGCTTAAATATTTAGTTGTAATTATAAATAATTTAAACGAGATAATATAAACTAAGAAACATATTGACGAATTTTCGGCTATGTGGTAATATGCATTTATAAACAAGAGATAAAGCTGAAAAAGGGAGAGCAGATGGAACGGAAAATATAAGCCAGGTGAAGTCAGGAGGAGACGGGATGAAGGAAAAGGAAACACGGGAAAACCAGGAATTGCTTACAAAAACCGGAAAGATGGCGATTACTTATGAACAGCCGGAGGGCATGGCAGGTATGGATCGGGTGCGCGAAGCGGCGACGCAATTCGGATACCGGCACCAGGGGAAATACACCCTGGAAGATTATTATTTGCTTCCGGAGGACCAGCGGACGGAACTGATTGACGGGGTTTTCTATGATATGTCAGCACCTTATACGACGCATCAGATTGCTTCAGCGGAAATATGGAGGCAATTGGCGGAGTATATCCGGGAGAAGGGCGGTTCATGTCGGGCAATGATAGCACCGGTGGATGTGCAATTGGATTGTGATGACAGAACAATGGTAGAACCAGATGTCCTGGTTCTTTGTGATAAGGAAAAGCTTAATAAACGCTGTATTTATGGTGCGCCTGATTTTGTGATAGAAGTCCTCTCAGATTCGACTGCCCGCAAAGATATGACAGTTAAATTATGGAAGTATCTGGGCGCGGGCGTACGTGAATATTGGATTGTGGATTTGCAGCAGGAGAAGGTGATCGTGCATGACAGGATCGGGGGAGATTGCCGTACATCGATTTATGGTATGGATCAGCCCGTGCCGGTGCGGATTTTTGAGGGAAAGTGTCTGATCCGTTTCGAAGAGATTTGTGAAGAAGTAAGAGCGGTTTCCGGTTAACCGTGAGAAAAAATATGGGTTGTGACCAGCAACTATGGGGTCACAGCCGAAGTCGATCTTTGGTATTTCATCGGTAAAATAGAACGGCGATAGTCTTAAATTTTTCATAAAACAATTGCATATTATTGTACGTGTTATTAAAATAGATAGAAAGAATAAGGCGGTTCCGTTTTGATCAAAGTCTGGCGGTGATCTGTCATCAGGAACCGCAGGGATATAGACATAATGAAATGGACGCAGAGCCAGACCGGAAAGGAAGCGGATTCCTATGGACGCATATGTAAAGCTGGAGCATGTGACAAAGATTTACCGTATGGGAGAGGTGGAGATTCACGCGGTAGATGGGATTGATTTTGAGATCGGCAAGGGTGAGTTTGTCGTAATTGTAGGGCCGAGCGGCGCCGGGAAGACGACTGTGCTGAATATCCTGGGCGGGATGGATTCTGCGACGAGCGGAAGCGTCTGGGTGGACGGGGAAGATATCTCGAAGTACAACCAGAGGAAGCTGACCGGTTACCGGAGAAATGATATCGGCTTTGTGTTTCAGTTCTACAATCTGGTGCAGAATCTGACCGCGCTGGAGAATGTGGAGTTGGCGAATCAGATTTGTAAACATCCGCTGGATGCTTCCGGTGTACTCAGAGAGGTAGGGCTCGAGGCCCGTATGAAAAACTTTCCCGCACAGCTTTCCGGCGGGGAGCAGCAGCGCGTTTCTATCGCGCGGGCGCTGGCGAAGAACCCGAAGCTTTTGCTCTGCGATGAGCCGACCGGCGCGCTGGACTATCAGACCGGCAAGGCGATTCTGAAGCTTTTGCAGGACATGTGCCGGGAGCGGGGGATGACAGTGCTGGTGATCACGCACAATTCGGCGATCGCGCCGATGGCGGATCGTGTGATCCGGATTAAGAACGGTCAGGTGGCCGAGCAGTACAGGAATGAGACGCCGGTGTCGGTGGAAGGGATTGAGTGGTAATCCGGTATGTGCCGGAAGGCTGCTGTTCACACCCGGCAAGGGGCGAAAACGCAGAGGCTGTGTTGGGAGAAAAGGTTCCGGCGATAACGGTGTAAAAGAGCGTCCTGAAAGAAAGACATGTGTATATGAGAACAGGGACAGGTAGCTGACATATGAGAAAACGCGCGTTAAAAAAAGATTTCCGGATGGAAGTAAAGAAGAGCAAGAATCGCTTTTTGTCGATTTTTCTGATCGTGGCACTGGGCGTGTCTTTTTTCTCTGGGCTTCAGTCCGCGGCGCCGGATATGCGCGTCACGGAGGACGCTTATTTTGATGATGCCAATCTGATGGATATCCGCGTGATCAGTACTATGGGTCTGACAGAGGACGACGTGGCGGCGATCGCGGCAACAGAGGGCGTGGCGGCGGTCGAGGGCACCTATATGGAGGATGTCTATACGGGGGATGAATCTTCACAATCCGTTCTTCATATAGAGGCACTTCCGGAGACGATGAACCAGGTGGCGGTGAGCGCAGGCAGTCTTCCGACCCAGGCGGGAGAGTGTTTTCTGGATCAGGACTTTGCGGAGTCAAAAGGCTACGAAGTGGGGGATGTGCTGGAGATTGCCGTGGAAGATGAGGACGATTCTTATCTGCTGCACAGAGAACTGACGATTACCGGGATCGGTTACAGTCCCTGCTATATCGCGAATGATCGCGGCAGTACGACTCTGGGGACGGGTACGCTTTCCGGTTTTGCCTATGTGACCGCAGATGAATTTGACTCGAGCGTTTACAGTGTGATATATGTGCAGGTCGAAGGCGCGAAGGAGGAGCTGGCCTACACAGACGCCTATGATGATCTGGTGGAAGAGGTTCTGGAGCGGATTGAGGCACTTGAGGATGTGCGCTGTGAGGCGCGGTATACGGAGATCCAGGAGGAAGCGCAGTCCGAGATAGAGGAAGCGCGTGTGGAAGTCGCGGATGGCGAGCAGGAGTTAGCCGACGCAAAGCAGGAGCTGGCGGATGCGGAAGCCGAGGCGGAGTCGGAGCTGGCCGAGGCAGAATCGGAGCTTCTGGCGGCGGAGTCGGAGCTGGCGGACGGAAAAGCGGAACTGGAGGATTCCAGAGAAACCGTGGCTGAGGCGCAGTCGGAGCTGGCGGATGGCGAAGCAGAGCTTGCCGAAAATGAGGAAACGATTGCGGAAGCGCGCAGCGAACTCAGGGATGCGTATGAGACGTTAAAAACAAATGAAGCGGAATATGCCAGCGGCCTTGCGGAATATGAGAGTGAATCCGAGGAGGCGATGGAGCAGCTGGAATCTGCGCAGGAGGAGATTGATTCCGGCGCAGAGCAGATCTCTTCCGGCTGGGAACAGTATAATGACGGTCTGGCGCAGGTCACATCCGGCGAGACGCAGATCGCCGAGGCGGAAGAACAGCTGGCGGAAGGACAGGCCGCCTATGAGCAGGGCGTGGCAGAGCTTACCGAAAACCGGAGTACCTATGAGGCGTCTGTTGCCGAGGTGGAGGCAGGCCGGGAGGCTCTGGAAGCGGCAAAGACCGAGCTGGCCGCGCAGCAGAGCACCTATGACGCCGGACGGGCGCAGCTGGATGCGGCCTGGGAGAGCTATAATACAGAAGCCGCCGAGCTGGCGGCTTCTCAGAGTGCGTATGACACTGCGGCCGCGCAGGTGGAGGAGCTGCGTGCGGGTTACAATTCAGCTGTGGCGGCGGCCGAGAGCGCGCAAAATGCGTATGATACTGCGGTGACGCAGGTTTCTGCATTGACATCGGAAATTGAGACGCTAAACAGTGAAATTGCCAGTCTGGAAGCGCAGATTGCGGCGAGCGGTGATTCTGCGCAGGACGATGCTTCTGCGCTGAGAGAGCAGCTGGCCGCGGCGCGGGCGACTCTGGCGCAAAAGCAGAGTGAACTGGCCGCGGCACAGGCGCAGGTGTCTTCCCTGCCGCAGACAATTGCGGAGGCGCAGGCGACGGCGGAGACACTCCAGGCGCAGCTTGTGGCTGCCGAGAGCGAGCTGGCTGCGCAAAAGCCGGCATTGGATGAGGCCGCGGCGACGCTGGCCGCGACGAAGACGCAGCTGGATGCACAGGAGACAGAGATGACGAGCGCGAAAGCGCAGCTGGATGCTGCGGCAGCACAGCTGGAGGAACAGGAAACGGCGCTTGCGTCAGCCGAGACGGAGCTGGCCGCGGCGAAGACGCAGCTGGAAGCGGGACAGGCGACGCTGGATGAGACGGCGGCGCAGCTTGCGGCTGCCGGGGAGGAGCTGGCGGAGCAGAAGCAGACGCTCGAATCGTCAAAAGCAACTCTGGCTGCGACGAAGACACAGCTGGAGTCTTCCGAGGAGGAACTGGCCGAAGCCCAGCAGGAGGTGGATGACGGCTATGCCGCGCTGGAAGAAGCGCGTGTACAGCTGGAAGAAGCGCGGGCGGAGCTGGACGACGGCTGGGCACAGTATTATTCTTCGGTTTATGAGTATAAATATGGATTAAAGCAGCTGGAGGAGGGCCGGCAGGAGCTTGCGGACGCGCAGGTGGAGCTTGCGGATGCTCTGAAAGAGCTCGCGGACGCGGAGAAAGAAATTGCCGACGCAGAGCAGGAAATCGCGGACGGATGGGAGGATTACTACGAGGGTAAGGCCGAGGCGGAGCAGAAGATCGCCGATGCAGAGCAGGAAATCGCGGACGCGGAGGAAGAGATTGCGGATGCACAGAAAAAGATCGCCGATGCGGAGGAGGAACTGGCCGACCTGGCTTATCCGGAATGGTATGTATATGACCGCAGCTGTCTTCCGGAAAACACCGGTTATGGGGAGAATGCGGACCGTATGACGAATATTGCCCAGGTCTTCCCGGTGATTTTCTTCCTTGTGGCAGCGTTGATCAGCCTGACGACGATGACCCGCATGGTCGAAGAGGAGCGCACGCAGATCGGTACGCTCAAAGCACTCGGTTACGGGAAATGGGATATCGCAAAAAAATATCTGAAATACGCCTTCTGGGCGACCGCGTGCGGCAGTATTTTCGGCGTGCTTTTTGGTGAAAAGGTATTTCCTTGGGTGATCATCAAAGCGTATCAGATTTTGTATAAGTATCAGCCGGAGATTCTTCTGCCATACAACTGGGCGTATGGACTGGCAGCTTCCGGGATTGCTCTTGTCTGTACGCTGGGGGCGACTTTTTCTGCCTGCTATCGCGCGCTGGGGACGGTACCGGCCGAGCTGATGCGCCCGCCCGCGCCCAAACAGGGCAAACGCGTTTTTCTGGAGCGCATTTCCTTTATCTGGAAGCACCTGAATTTCAACTGGAAATCAACGGTGCGGAACCTGATGCGCTATAAACGGCGCCAGCTGATGACGATTTTCGGCATTGGAGGCTGCATGGGGCTTCTGATGGTGGGGTATGGTCTGCGGGATTCCATCGGAGATGTTGGGGTGTTGCAGTATGGTGAACTGCAGATTTATGATGCGATGCTGGTTTACGATGCGGACGCCAAAGAGGAGGAGCTGGATGAATTAAACGAGGCGGTCGCAGCGGATAGCCGGATCACCTGCTGGAAGCGTTTTTATATGCAGAGCATGGACATCGACGGCCAGGACGCGAGCGGTACCGGCAAACAGTGGTCGATCTACCTTTATGTGCCCGAAGATACAGAAGATCTGGAGGAATTCCTGGCCTTCCGCAGCCGGACAGCAGAGGAAGTATATACGCTGACCGACGAGGGCGCGATCATCACGGAAAAAATCGCAAAGGAGTTTGCCCTTTCTGTTGGAGATTCCATCCGCATCAGCCGGGAGGATGGCAGTACAGTGGATATTCCGATTGCGGCCATCTGTGAAAACTATCTTTATCACTATATTTACCTGACGCCGACGCTCTATGAGGAGCTCTTCGGAGAAGCGCCAGCGTACAACAGTATTTTCTTCTGCACCGATTACGACGGCACAGAGGAGAGCCTGGAAGAGCTGGAGGAGGTGGGGACAGACATTCTGTCCTGTGACGCATCCCTGAATATCACCTATATGGAATCCCTGCAGGAGACGATTGATACGATGCTCAGCGCGCTGGACCTGGTCATCATCGTTCTGATTGTGTCAGCCGGACTGCTAGCATTTGTCGTACAGTATAATCTGAATAACATCAATATCAGTGAGCGCAGACGCGAGCTGGCAACCCTGAAGGTGCTGGGATTTTATGACGGGGAGGTATCGGCTTATATCTTCCGTGAAAACGCGGTGACGACTGTCATAGGGGCAGGCGCAGGGGCTCTCATCGGAAAAGCGCTGCATGCGTTTGTCATTACGACCGTTGAAGTCGACAGCTGTATGTTCGGCCGGGCGATTTACCCGAAAAGCTACATCATCAGCATACTTTTTACGATCGGGTTTTCGATTATCGTGAATGCTGTGATGCATTTCCGGCTGAAAAAGATTGATATGGTGGAGTCACTGAAGAGTATTGAGTAAGGAAGGGAAGGGATAAAGTCCGGATAAACCGGAAATAAAACATACGGGGAACGTCTTGAATAATACGGAGCGTTTTGTTATAATTCGGGAAAGAAATTTTCTGGTATTTTTTCTTCAGACAAGGAGGTTCATAATTATGACATTTGACGATATAACATCAAAGGTAAGAAAAATCAGCATGGATACGGTTGCGGAAGTTCAGAAAATGAATGAGGTCAGGCAGCTCAATTCCAACATCAATGCGGAAAAGAAAAAAATACATTCCCTGTATGCGGAGATGGGAAAAAAGCTTTATGATCGCTTCAGGGAGAATCCGCCGGAAGAGTTTGAGGCGGAGTTTGCCGCTCTGAAGTCAGAGTTTGAAGCCATTGAGGGTCTGCGGGAGCAGGTTCGCGCAAAAAAAGGCGTGACACTCTGTCCAAACTGTAAAATGGAGGTTGGTGAGTTCGAACGTTTCTGTTCGAATTGCGGATGTAAGATGCCGGAAGTATTTAAGATAGAAGAGGAAGAGCCGGCCGGGGAGCTGGAGACAGATGAGAGCGCTGCGCAGGCAGCTGTGGAAGAAGCATCCGAACCAGATGCCTCAGAGGAGACCGCGGAACCAGAAGCAGAAAAGACGGAAACCGCGGAACCAGAAGCAGAA
>JAJQGP010000145.1:0-11878 GCA_021200475.1 Lachnospiraceae bacterium | reverse complement strand
GGAGACCGCGGAACCAGAAGCAGAAAAGACGGAAACCGCGGAACCAGAAGCAGAAGAGACGGAAACCGCGGAACCAGAAGCAGCAGAGATGGAAACCGCAGAACCAGAAGCAGCAGAGACGAAAATCACAGAATCAGTGGCAACGTCCGGGATGGAACCAGGAGAAGCCGCGGAAACGATCGCAGAGGAGAATGAAACGGACTGTGCTGCGGACGATGTTCAATAGAAATGTCTGGCGGATGATGCGGGGGATGTCAGAGGAAAGGATTTTGAGTGATGGAAGCAGTGTTTAAACAGCAGGAGATGAAAGATCTGGTCGGAGCGATTCTGGAGAGCTATCAGGAATACCCAAAGACTTGCAGCATTGACATGGAGAATCGCCTGAATCGGGCGGAGATTGTAGATATTCTTGAGGAGATCCGCTGTCTGCTGTTTCCAGGCTTTCTTGAGATGAAAAACCTGAACCGGGATTCGATCGGCTACCATGTGGGAGAGCTGCTTGAAAACGTCCAGTATCGTCTGCGCAAACAGGTCGCGCGGGCTCTGTATCATTCGGAAAACGCGCCGGAAAGCCCACAGGAAGCAGACACCAGGGCAAAAGAGATTGTGCGGGCATTCCTGCTGACGATTCCGTCCCTGCGCGCCATTCTCGCCACGGATGTGCAGGCGGCCTATGACGGGGATCCCGCTGCGTTTAATACGGACGAGGTGGTCCTTTCTTATCCGGGCGTTTTTGCGATTACAGTGAACCGGATTGCGCATGAGCTGCATAAGCTTGGGGTGCCGCTGATTCCGCGTATGATGACGGAATACGCGCACAACCTCACCGGGATTGATATTCATCCGGGCGCAACGATCGGGGAATATTTTTTCATCGATCATGGCACGGGTGTTGTGGTGGGTGAGACGACTGAGATCGGCAAACGGGTGAAAATTTATCAGGGCGTGACACTTGGCGCTCTTTCGACGAGAGGCGGCCAGAGTCTGCGCAACAAAAAGCGCCATCCGACCCTTGAGGATGATGTGACGGTATATTCCGGAGCTTCGATTCTGGGTGGTGAGACGGTGATTGGCGAAGGCGCGATCATTGGTTCAAATGCATTCATTACCTCTTCTGTACCTGCCAGGACAAGGGTCAGCATTAAAAATCCGGAGCTGCAGTTTAAGGGCCGCGTGAGCATGACGGAGCTTGGTCAGGAAGGCTTCTGGAAGAACAAGGAAGATATGGCGCCGGAGAATCCTGCGAATATGGCTTCTTATATATAGAGCTTTGGAAACAATTCAACAATTCAGGACAATATTTCGCATTTCCATCAGCGCTTCCCTGCGAAGCAGGGAAGGGGCAGCTGTATCTGCCTCGGAATTTGGCAGTGTGATATGTCGTGGATATTCTTGATCATTCCGGAAGGAGGAACCTACATGGAAAAGGAACAGGAAAAGAAACTGCAGGAGGCGCAGGAGACGCCATCACCAAAGGAAGCAGCCAGGGCTTCGAAGGGTTCGGTCAGCGAAACCTGGGCGGAGGAAACGATCGCGGATCTCGACGAGTATATTGAGTCACAGGGGATTTATCTCCGGCAGTAAACAGGGTAAAAATATTGCCGCAGTCTGCTCGATGTGACTGGCCGTGCGGGTTCCCCTGTTTGATTGTTCACAGCAGCTGCTCTGCTGCGAAAACAAAGGCCGGGACGGTGAGCAGGGAGCAGAGTGTGGAGAAGGCGTAGATTTCCGAGGAATACGCATAATTCTTCTGGAATTTCAGAGCGAACGCGGTGCCGGTAGTGGCGCAGGGACAGGCGGCGGCGACCAGCATGGTATAAGCTACGGTGGAGTTCACCCGTACAATCAGGAGAATCGCAAACAGGATCGAGGGCATGACAATCAGCTTGATCAGGGAGACCAGATAGATGCGCCGGTGCTTCAGCATGGCGGGAATGCTGGTCTGCGCGACGGAGACACCGGCGATGATCATAGCGAGCGGCGTATTCATGTTTCCGATGTAAGTGAGCGTATCTGAGAGAATGGGCGGGAACCTGAGCTGCAGGAAAAAGCAGATCAGCCCGAGAAAGCTTGCGATAATCATCGGCGTACACAGATGTCTGAGCAGCGTTTTTATGGATGAAACGAGGTCTTTTTGTCGTGCCTGGAAGAGCGGTCTCTGGTCATCAGGCCAAGGCCGTGTGTCCAGGAGAAAATATTAAAGACCGTCATATAGGCAGTCAGATAAAGGACGCCCTCGTTCCCCAGGATGCTCTGCACCAGCGGGATTCCGATAAAGCCACAGTTGGAATAGGTGGCGGAAAAGCGCTCGACGGCACAATTGTCGTTTCCATCCTCACGGATGCAAAGGCCTGAAATCAGAATCATAAACAAATGGGTGACGATAGCAAGCCCATAGGAAATCAGCAGCCCGGTCACCAGCTCCGGGCTGTAATCTGTCTGCAGTGCTGTGACGGCAACGATCGGGTTGACCACCATAAGAAGCAGGTTGGCAAGCCCTTTATTGGCGTGGTCATCGATCAGCTTCAGGCGGTAACAGAGAACGCCGACAAGCAGGATGAGGAGCATTTTGATGATCTGAGTAATAATGATGGAAAACATGGCTGGTCCTTTCTATCGCTTGCTATCTAATATGCTGTTTCCGGGGTGATCGCCAGGAGCGATCGAAGACAAGGATACACCAGGAGATTGGATTTCGTCAAGCAGTATTATACCCTTTTGCCACCCGGATCATGTGACGGGAGAGACAGCAAATCAGCAAAAAACTGGAAACTAACAGGAGAAAAATATGAAACGAATCATACTGGCGTCCGGTTCCCCGCGAAGGAAAGAGCTGCTGGCGCAGACAGGACTGGAGTTTGAAGTGATTCCGGGTGAAGTGGACGAGGAGGCGGTGGTGCGCTCACTTCTGGAAGCTCGAAATGCGTCGGTACGGAGCGATGCGCCGCTGCCCTCTTTTTTGGAAAATACGACTTCTCTGGACTACCCGGCTGCGGTGGTCAGCGCTCTTTCCGCAAGGAAAGCGGAGGCGGTTGCAGCGCAGATCGCGGAGGGAATCGTGATTGGCTCGGACACGATCGTCTGGGATAATGAGATTCTGGGAAAACCGGTGGATCGCGCGGATGCGTACCGGATGCTCCGGCAGCTGCAGGGCAGGGTGCATTCGGTTTATACCGGGGTTACGGTGCTGGCCGTGGAAAAAGCAGAGACAAAAAGACATACGTTTTTCTGCGAGACAAAGGTAGAAGTTTATCCCATGACGGAAGAAGAGACCGAACGCTATCTGGATACGGGAGAAGCCATGGATAAAGCCGGCGCTTACGGTATCCAGGGGAAATTCGGCCTTTGGGTAAAGAAAATTGAGGGAGATTACAACAGTGTAGTCGGTCTGCCGCTTTCCGCGCTCTGGCAGGTACTGAAGGAATATGTCTGAAGCGGAGTGCAGATGCCGTTATACAGGCCACATCTATGGAAGTTAGGAACTGTTACGAAATAACTTATGCATCTTGCACCGCCTGATACGCGAATCGCAAGCGATAAAATCCTCAAGCGCAGCCCGTAAATTGGTCAGGGCGTGAACTGTGTGCTTTCGGAATTTGTGGCGGGCGATGCATACTCTGCGTCGAAATAAATGATATAGCCTCCGGCCTCCGCTATTTTGACAAAAGAATGCTTCGCAAGCTTTTCCTCCAGCGAAAGGGAGGCGGGAAGGACGAGGTACGTGCATTCTGCCTTTCGGGCGAGCCGGGCCAGCCGCTTTGCCCGCGGAGCTTCGCTGTTGATTTCCTCGTACAGCTTTGTCTGAGTGACCTCACCTTTTACCATATTTCGCCCGTAGGCCAGCCGGATGCCGGCGTCGTACTGTCGGATATAGCTGCAAAGCGCGATGGGAACGACCGCTTTCGGATTCTCAATGCCCTCTTCTTCGGCGTGCGCGGAAATGCTTTCCGCCACATAGATCGCTTCCGTTGGTATTTTAAAATAATTTGCCCGCGCGGTGAAGGTTTCCGGGGTAAAGAGGAACTGCCCGCTGCAAAGGATTGCGGCGGAGGCAAGCACGGAGGTCAGTGCACGCGCTGCTTTTCCGGAAAATCCGCTGACCAGCCACACAAGCGCAAAGGCGAGAGTAATCGGCAGCGAAAGCAGCCAGAACATCCGCCAGTATACGAGACTGCCGATCATTTTTATTACCAGATAAGCAGTCAGAGGGCAGAAAATAATCACGAGAAACAGCAGGTTTGATCCGCAGAGGACGGCCCGCTCTTTTTTTACGCCGGGATGGAAGTAAATGACCAGGAGCGCGAGAAGGAACAGCAGCGGATAAAGGCTGTCCGCAAAATAGTTTGTAAAATGCTCCAACACTTCTGAAAATACAGATGCCATGTGAAAATCCTTTCCAAATTTATCAAGAGGTAACTGTAAAGGTACTGAAAGAACGTGGCCGCAATCCCTTTTTCTTTATGCGCAGACGGATAGGTGAACATTCTCCCTGTCCGATTACAGGGGATCATTCACGAGCTGCGGGTATTCAAAGCATCAGGTATACCATTCCGCACGCGATCGCGCTGCCGCAGGCGAGAAAGGAACAGGGCAGATAACGCCACTTTTTTTGCTTAATGCTGTAAATCACTGCATAGACCGCGACCGGAAGAATCGACAATACAACCCCCATGGAAGAAAACATACAGGCCGAGGTGACCGCACAAAAGAGAAGAAACCAGGCGCTTTTCCCCCCTGTGTCTGTCATGGCCTGTCGACACAAAAGGAAGAGCGCGGGCTGTGTGATGGCGGCTACAAGCGCCTTTCCCTGCCAGCCGCGTGTGAACAGAAACACACCGGAGGAATAGACAGAAAAGCCGGAAAAACTCAGAATCAGCACAATAAACAACAGAAACAGGTCCTGCCTGCGGGGGTTGCCCGCAAACAGATCGCGCGCAATCAGCGCGTAAATCAGGTAGGCAAACAGTACAATCGGTCCGGGAAGCAGCAGATGTGCGATCAGGGTCGGGTGAAGTCCGGCGCACAGGACAGAGAGCGCAGCCAGGTACAGCGGCCAGGAAGACAGCACATAGCGGGTCGGAATGTTCTGGTATGGATTGCCGGTATAAGGGTTATATTCCATCAGCGTATCCGTTTCTACCGCAGTCACCGCGGTCGCAACGTAAAACGCATCGTCGTCGTCAATATGCTGGGAAAAGGTCACACAGGCGGCCTGCAAAAAAATACAGAGGAGCACGATGCCCAGAAGCGGGGTAAAGCGTCTGCGCGCGTGCAGGAGCTTCTCTGCGAAAAAAGAGCAATCCTTACCCGGGCTTCCAGCCGGAAGGGGGACAGCACGCTCTGCGTGCAGTGCGCGGCCACGGCTTTTGGAAAGCGGGAATTCCTGCCCGGAAAAATGCGGCAGAGAATGTGCCTTGTACAGAGAAAGCGCTGCACATATCAGCGAGAGAACCAGCCACGTGAAGCTAAGCAGCCGCAGGGAACAGCGCAGAAAGACCATCGGGATTGCCAGGAATTCAAATAGCGCAAACTCGATAAAAACACCATAAAAACAGGCCAGAAAAAGACGGCCCGAATCGCTTTTCTGTTTTACGGACCAGTAAGAGCCGGTCAGAAGCGGCAGCACGGCCGCCCACAGGAAAAAAAGTAATAACTTCGCGATTGCCATTGTGGAAGGATCCTCCTTATGCCGGGATTATACCATCCTTCTGCGGAAATGGCAAATGGAGGAGTGATGGAAGGGAAACTGAAATTTAAGGCTGAATTTATGCCTGAAATCTTGAAATTATAGCTGAAATTACAGATGAATGGTTATTGACACAAGTGTGGAACAGTTGTAAAATAACTGCAAGTTGTGGGGGATGTGAGTTGTGAAACATATTAATTACGGACATCTGGCGGGATTGCCTCGATAGCAAAAAATAAGAAAGATCGGATCCGGATTACCCTGTTGCACACAAACGAATACTGGCCATTCTGCCGACCCATTACTTAAAATAAGAAAACGGCAAAGTACGTTTTCCCAAAAAGAAAGAGAGGGAGGTTTTAAGATGTTGCACAGATTTTTTGCCAAGCACCAGAATGGCGCAAGAAGTATCTTGGGAATTTTATTATGCCTGAGCCTTGTATGCAGTAACATCGAACCACTGTATGGGTTGGCTTCTGAGTCAGAGACGGAGACTTTGACAGAAGCAGTTACAGTAGGGGCATCTTCTGAGGAACTGACGGAATCCCTGACAGAGACGCAGACAGATGCGTCAACAGGAGAGACCGCGGAAGCAGGAACCGAGGCGGAAACAGCGATTTCCATGGGAACAGAGACACAAATCTCCACCGAGACGGAAACCGAACTGACAACGGAGACTGCAACGGAAGCATCGACCGAATTCACTACGGAAGATGAGACTGAATCAGAGGTGTCTACCGAACTTACTACGGAGACAGAAACAGAAATTGAAACAGAGTCTGAGACCGAAACAGAAACGGAGACAGAGACCGAATCAGAGTCGGATGTTTTGTTTGAAACAGAGCTGACGGATGGGGTCAAGGCAGAAGTTTCTGCTGCAGCGGGTGCTTTTCCGGCGGGGACGACGATATCAGTCACGCTGCTGGAGGAGAACGCACAGGATCAGACAGTCGCTGACATGTACAGCGATGCAGAGCAGGCTCTGAAAGACAACAGCGTGAGCTTTGAGGGACTCCTTGCGCTGGATATCAGCTTTTTGAACGCGGAAGGAGCAGAGATTGAGCCGGAGCAGGGCGAAGTCACTGTGAAGCTGGAGCTTGAAGCGTCGCTTCTGGCTTATGACGCAGACATTGCCACGCTGGTGATGTGGCACATTACGGAATCTACGGCAGCCGCAGGGGCGTTTGTCATTACGGACGTAGCAGATGCGGGAAGTGCGACAGAAGGTACCGTGACCGTAAATTCGGATGGCAGTCTGACGGTGGAATTTAAAACAGACAGCTTCTCTTATTTTGTGCTGACCTATGATACCGTCAGCGTAAATGTCAATCTGATCGACGAAGACGGCAATGAACTGCTGGGCGAGGAAGGCAGTGCTCTGGTTGCGGATGGCTCTCTTGGTTCCGCTGAGATTACGACCAGCTGGCAGACTATAGAGACTTTGGCTGCGGCGTATATCGCACAGGCCGAGAGTGCAGGTTATACATACAGCAGTGCTTACGTTGGGGACAGCAGCAATGTGCTGACTTATCTGAAATATTCTGCGGATACTTCAGAGCGCGGCCTGCGGTACAGTGGGGAAACCACGGATCCATCCGACGATGGGACAGCCGTAGGTGAAGACGAAATTTATCTGGTGTTTACAGCTGGCGGCAGCGGTAGCGGATCAGGCAACTCGGCAGCTGACATTAAGCCTGGATACAGCAAGTATGTGGCAGATAATGGAGACGATACCTATGACCTGACACTGACCGTGACAGGCGGACTGAGCACCACGGGGACAGATCAGGTGGCGATGGATGTTGTTTATGTGCTGGATACATCGGGAAGCATGTCAAGTTCTCTGAATGGAACCGTAAAACGAGATCTTGCAAATACGGCGATAACAACTCTGACAAATGGTTTGGCGGCGAACGCCTCTTTGGATGTGAATTATTCGCTGGTTACTTTTGGCAGCTACGCGACCACGGTCCAAGGGTGGACATCCAGTGCTGAGACGTTGATAAATGCCCTTCCGTCGAGTTCATCAGGTGGCACAGCTTATGAAAAAGGACTGAGTAATGCAGCAGAACTGTTGTCATCATCCAGAGAAGGGGCAATCACCGTACTTATATTTGTGTCAGATGGGCAACCGAATTCGTTGAGTGCAGCTCAAACACAGTTGGCGCTTATGAGCATGAATTACTTCATGACAGTAGGGGTTGGTTCAAGCAGTTATTACACTAAGCTTCAAAGCCTGAACAGTACCGCTGCAGCCAATGGTGCTACAACAGCGTTCTATGAAGGAACCGACAGCGATGCTTTGATGAACGCGTTCAGTGATATTCAGACGATTATTACAACGTTTGCATTTTCGAATGTGACGATCTCGGATACGCTGAGTGAGAATGTAGAGATCGTATCAGGTACAGATCTGGTGATTCAGGTAACGGATGGCGATGGCACAGAACAGGCGTCCGGAACTGGAACAGTGACTTTGACGCAGGATGACGGAACAGAGGTTATACTTACAGCTTCGTACGATTCCACAACGAAACAGATTGTTCTGGATTTCCCGGATGACTATGAACTGGAAGACGGATGGACGTATTCTGTGACTTCTACGATTCAGGCGACAGATCAGGCGTATGAGAACTATAATGCAAACGAAGGATATACGGATACGGGCGATGCCGGAACGGATGCGCCGGGCGTGGCGGAAGAGGACTATATCTCTTCTGAAAAACAGGGCGTATACACGAATGAAGGTGCAACCCTTACATATACTTATGATAGTACCGTACATACCCTGGAATACGCGAAACCGGTTATTCCGCTGAATTTGAACGGCGGAGGCGGCTCGGGTAATACGCCGGCAGATATCAAGCCTGGCTACAGCAAGTATGTGGCGGATAATGGAGATGATACCTATGATCTGACACTGACTGTGACGGGCGGACTGAGCGCTACGGGCGGGGATACCGTGGCCATGGATATTGTCTACGTGCTGGATATTTCAACAAGCATGAGCGGTACAAGAATTACGCAGGCAAGATCAGCAATCTCGACGTTGACAAACAATCTGGCTGCCAATGAGGCGTTAGATATGAGATATGCTCTGGTTACCTTTGGCTCAACGTCTTCGATCACTCAGGACTGGACGGACAGTGCTTCTGAACTGACGAGTAGCCTTTCTGTTTCATTGAAGGGCAGTACAAATTATGAGGCAGGACTTTGCAGTGCGGCAACCCTGTTATCTTCGGCAAGAACAGGGGCAATCACGGTTGTTGTCTTCTTGTCGGATGGCGAGCCAAACCGTTACAATAATAGTAGTGGTAACGCAGTCTCTGGCAGTACATCAGTTTCGTTAGCTGCCGCACAGTCACAGTTGTCTGCCATGAGTATGAATTATTTTATTACTGTGGGTGTTGGCGCGAGCAGTAATTATACGAATCTGCAGAGCCTGAACAGTGCTGCGGGCAGTGCGACGACGGCATATTATGAGGGAACTGACAGTGATGCTCTGATGAATGCGTTCAGCGATATACAGACCATTATCACCAGATACGCGTTTTCTGATGTGACGGTGGCTGACACACTGAGCGAGAACGTAGAGATCGTATCGGGTACGGATCTGGTCATCCAGGTGACGGACGGCGATGGCGTGGTACAGGCGTCCGGAACGGGTTCTGTCACACTTACGCAGGATGACGGGTCAACTGTTACAATCATCGCTTCTTATGACGCGGCAACGAAACAGATTGTGATGGACTTCCCGGATGACTATGAGCTGGAAAATGGCTGGACATATGCCGTGACATCTACGATCCAGGCAACGGAAGAAGCCTACGAGAAGTATGAAGCAAACGGCGGATATACCGATACGGGTGACGAAGGAACAGATGCACCGGGCGTGGCCGAGGAAGACTATATTTCTTCCGGAAAATTGGGCGTATATACGAACGATGGAGCAACGCTTACCTATACGTATAACAGCAGGGTGCATACGCTGGACTATGCGATGCCGGTAATTCCACTGGATGGGAAGAGTCTGGTTATCACCAAAACGGTGACAGGTGTGACCGCAGGTTCTTCAGCACGGACTGCTCTGGAAAAATCTCTGACCTTTACGTATTCACTGAACGGTGGTTCGGAGACAGAAATTACTCTGAGTTCGTTTGTTTATGATTCAGTTTCAGGAGTGTACAGTTATACCATCGATGGTCTGATGCCGGGAACGACTTATAAGGTTTCCGAAGGCAATGCGGATATTCTGGGGAGCTATAACTATACTTTGAATACAGCAAAGTCAGATATCGATGATGAGACCGGTACGATTTCAGCAAGTGTGGATTCTACGGCATCCTTTACCAATGTTTATGCGGCGAATACACCTTCCACGCCGGTGATTTCTTATATCTCATTGACCGTGGAAAAAACATGGACAGACAATGACCAGACTCGTCCGGCTTCCATTACGGTGCAGCTGTTAGACGGTGAAGAAGTTGTTGACACAGTGGAATTGTCCGAAGAAAATAACTGGACGTATACCTGGGATAAAGTGAATCCGAACGAGACGCATTCCTGGAGCGTACAGGAGATCGAGGTTGAGGGTTACACCGCAGAGTATACGGTTTCAGAAGACGGAACACTCTTTACCATCCACAATACAGGAGATGAGATAGAGACAGAAACCGAGACTGAGACGGAAACGGAAACCGAGACGGAAACAGAAACCGAGGCGGAAACGGAAACCGAGCCGGAAACAGAAACCGCGACGGAAACGGAAACCGAGACAGAAACTGAGACGGAGACTGAATCGGAGACAACAAAGACTACCGAATCAGAGACCGAGACAGAAACATCGGCTGCTGTGAAGACGGGAGATGATTCTAATATTGAATGGTATTCCATGCTTCTGCTTCTCTCTGCGTTTGTAATTGCAGGTACGGTACTGTACAAGGGAAGAAGAGAAAGTGAAAGATAAGAGTTTGATGGCGTGAGTCCTGGATTTTGATGGGGCGTCAGTCAGAAAACGCAGAGTGGAACGGGGGTTCTGAAGGTAATGTTTTTCCTTTGAAACCCTCGTTTTTTCTGCTTTGCAGATGTATAATACAGGTAACTTATGTTGAACCTGACGACGAAGGAAAAAATAACAGGAGTGCAATCATGATGAGCAGGGAAATAATAACCGTAAAGACAGCAGATGAGGAATTAAGGAAGGCAGAAATCAACAAGGTGATAGCGAGCTATCCAGCGTCTTTGGCGCGAGATGTGCGGGCGGCTTATTCGGCTGCAGAGAAGAAGGAGTATCAGGAATCCGCAGAAATATGCTGCAGATTACTGGATCAAAAAGAGGTACCAGAGATGCAGATGCTGTTGGGAACCGATTATTTTCTGCAGGGACAGTTTGGTCCTGCAGAAGAAGTGTTTTCTGATCTGGTAACAGACTATCCGGAAGTGATGGAGTATCATATTTATCACGGAAGAGCGAACCATGCGCTGGGAAGATATGAGGATGCCGTGAAGGAGCTGGGGGCGTTCTATCCTCTGGAGGAGTATCTTCCTTTTTATTATACCAGCTATGGCGACAGTCTGCAGCAGATCGGGAAGCTGCGGCAGAGCCGGGAGGCGTTTTACGCAGACGTGGAGTATTTTGAAAAAACCGGTGAAATCGTCTCACAGGAAATGCTGGACGGAGCGTTTCAGAATCTGCTCTACCTTGATGTTACGCTTGGAAATCGAAAATATCCGGAAGATCTTCAGACCTATTACTATTATCGTTTCCTGGAACGGGCAGAGATGACGGACGTGATGCAGGAATATCTTGCGGGGACAATTGTCTGCCTTTGCGGATTGATGCGCAGTAAATGGTACCGTCCTCTTTTTCTGGAATTTATCACCCATATCAAAAACGCGGGATTGTTGACCAACGCGGGGCCACAAAAGACATTGGAATCCGCATTTGCTTCCTGGGAATCCTTTGCGTATCATGAGGATAACCGGATCTGTTCACTGGTAGAAACCTATCTTTCCTCTAATTACCGGAAAGCTTATCTGCGAGAGGATTTGCTGCGGGAAGATGACAAAAAAATGGTGGATGCGGAGGTGCTTAGCTATGAATGGTATATGTGTCGGTATGTGCCGGAGCATTGGGATATTCTAGTATAACGTTCGATATTTAACTCGACTTTTTCAGCGGGAGCGTATCCA
>JAJQGP010000179.1 GCA_021200475.1 Lachnospiraceae bacterium | reverse complement strand
GCAACACAATCCGGCTTTCCATCGGAACAGAGCATATTGATGATATTATCGCTGATCTGGAAAATGGATTTGCTGCGGTGAAATAAGGGGAAACGTTCATCGGGATAACTTTGCATATATCTGAAAAGGGCTCTCAAAATTCATCGTTTGAGAGCCCTTTTCGAAATCGGAGGGATGAGTATATGAATTTTTTGTTTATTTCACTGCAGTTTCCACGCACTTACTGGAATTTTAGCGACCGTCTGAAGAAAACAGGAATGGAGTTGCTCGTCGATACACAGGAAAACCAATCAGCCTCCGGAGAAAAGACGCTCTCTGACAGAAGACCCCCATGAAAAAGAAAACCTGATTCGGGCAAAATGAATGCCGGGATCAGGAACTTATCTGTTATGTAAAAACCTGAAATAACATATTTATCTGCTTATAAATGGTATCCTGGTTTCCCGGTTATTTCAAGAATGACTTCACCGGCCTGTACCATGCCGTCTTTTGTGACACATAGTGCCTGTTTTGAAATGTTAGTAAATACAATGGGAATTGCAGACGAATGCCCGGACGAGACAATTTTTTTAAAATCGAAATTCAATAATCGCTCGCCCCGAAGAATACGTTCGTTTTCTTCTACATAGCACCGGAAGCCTTTACATAGCACCGGAAGCCTTCGCCGTTCATAGCTGCAGTGCCAATCCCAACGTGAATGAAATACTCAATTCCGTTTGCACACTCGATTGCAATCGCATGTTCTGTGGGAAAGAACATTATGACCCTGCCATTGGTGGGCGCATAAATAGTATCGCCTGTTGGGAATACAACGACCCCGCAGCCGATTTTTTCCTGTGAAAAGGTTGTGTCCGGCGTTTCCGCCAGCAGAGCAACCCGCCCTCTGACGGGGCATTGAAACGATAATATTTGCTCTTCTTTGCATTTTTTCATGGCTGTTTCCTTTCGTTTTGCGTTTTGTCCTCATGTGATTATCATACGAAAAATGGTTTGGATAGACAACCTTCGTGTGTTGCTACTATATATCCAAATGTTGGTTACTATTCTGTCTGCTATTAAATGGATTTTTTTAATTGTGAAGGAGCCGAATTGTTACGGCTTGTGAAAAAAAAAGGGTCGTGATACAATAATGAAAAACAGAGTCTGGGAAATGGAGAAATAAATGGCTGGAATCAGAGATGTAGCAAAAGAAGCCGGGGTAGCGGCATGTACGGTTTCACGTGTATTGAATGGAAGCGCGAATGTCAGTCCGGAAACACGCGAGAAAATAGAACAGGCTATGCAAAAGCTGGATTATGTACCGAACGAGCTCGCCAGAGCTATGTTTTTGAAAAAGTCCGGTACGATAGCGATGCTGGTACCGAATATCTGGCATCCATGGTTTTCTGCCCTGGCGGATGAAATCGAAAAATTATTATATGAAAAAGGTTATAAACTGATGCTCTTATGTACTTCGGGTGACAGGGAGAGGGAACAGGAGTGTTTTCGTATGCTGCGGTCCAATATCATTGATGGCATTATATGCGGGACGGTTTCCTGCGAAGAAAGTGAATACACCAGGGTGGACAAACCCATGGTGATGCTGGATTATAAAGTTGGGAAACGTTTTCCGGTTATTGCATCCGATCATGAAATGGGAGCTGCTTTCGCCTGCGAGGAGTTTGTCAGGAGCAATTGCAGATTTGTCATTCATTTTTCTGACATTCAGGATAATTCAAATATCATTTCATACAGAAGCCATGCAAAACTGGATGAGCTCTTAGAGATGCATGGAATTTCTTCCAGACAGATATCTGTTCAGTGGACAGATTTAAAGTTTGAACGGAGCTTTGCACTGGCAGAAGATCTTCTTGAAGAACTTGATCAGGTAGACGGTATCATGGCCTCGGACCTTTCGGCGATCGCTTTTTTAAAGGCTGCTGAGACGCTTGGAAAGAAGGTACCGGAAGATTTGGCGATCGTTGCGTATGATGGCACCTATGTTTCCAGAGTAGGGCTGGTAAATATCACTACGGTTTGTCAGAATTATACTGAAATTGCGCAAAAGGCGGTAGACGTTCTGTTGGATGAGATACAAAACGGAGCCGCAAAAGAATATGAGGAGGTCCTGGTACCTGTGCGGTTGGAGCCGGGCGAAACGACCGTTCGATAAACTATTTGGTACGTATTGGTTCAGGTCAAAAGGAATAAGACACATAATCTGCATGGACAGGGGAGCCGTCCCTGTCTTTTTTGTCTAATAGGAAAGTTCTCCGAGCTTCCCTATTAGACAAAAACCCTTGGGGGGATTCTATTTTAAATCCTTAAGAATCTTTAAAATCCGTCCAGAGATGCCAAAATAATTATGCAATATTTTGAAATTATTGTTGACGAAACATGTTTCATGTGGTATCTTTACATAAGAAACATGTTTCATGCAACGTAAAACCAGTACAGAAAGGAGAATAAAATGAAAAAGAAACTTTTGACAATTCTGCTGGCAGGAACCATGGCGGTTTCTGCGCTTGGCACCTGCATGACCGCAAGCGCGGCATCTTCCGGAGAGATCGTGATCTGGACCGCTGAGCCTCTTATGAGTGTGACTCAGACGATGGCCGAGGAATTTCTTGCAGAAAATGGATATGATTATTCCGTAACGGTGGAAGCAGTTGGCGCTGGTGATGCGGCTTCCAACATGATTACGGATGTAGAGGGAGGAGCGGATCTTTATGGATTTGCCCAGGATCAGCTGTCCCGTCTGGTAGCGGCCGGAGCGGTACAGCCGCTGACCGGCACCGGGTATGACACCTGGATTGAGGAAGAGAATGGTTCCGGGTCCGTTGAGGCAGCAACATTTGGTTCTACCCTGTATGCATTCCCGCAGAGTGCGGATAACGGATATTTTCTGTATTATGACAGCAGTGTCGTGACGGATCCCACTTCCCTGGAGACGATTATTGCAGACTGTGAGGCTGCAGGCAAAAACTTCTATTTTGAGATTAACAATGGCTGGTATCAGGTGGCGTTTTTCTTTGGAGCCGGCTGCACGCTGACCTATGAAACCAGTGACGATGGTACATTTACTTCCTGCGATATTAGCTATGCCAACGAGCAGGGGCTGGTGGCTCTGAAAGAGATGATTGAGCTGGCATCCTCCTCTTCGTTCCAGAACGGTTCCTCGATCAGCAGTGCAACGAATGTAGGGGCGATTGTGGATGGTACATGGGATGCTTCTGAGATTCAGAAGCTTTTTGGCGAAAATTACGCGGCAGTAAAGCTTCCCTCTTTTACCGGCTCGGACGGAGAAGAATACCAGCTGGGCGGATTCAGCGGTTATAAGCTTCTGGGAGTGAAACCGCAGACAGATGCGGACAAGCTGAAGGCCTGTCTGGATCTGGCACAATATCTGACCGGCACAGAAGTGCAGTTAGCTGTATACAACGAGGATGGCTGGGGACCATCGAATCTGACGGCTCAGGAGGACGAGGCCGTACAGGCAGACATCGCGCTGAGCGCACTGGCAGAGCAGTCAAACTACAGCATGGGTCAGGGGCAGTATCCGGATGATTACTGGACACTGGCGACCTCGCTTGGCGACGACATCATTTCCGGCAATCTCACTTCTTCCACTTCGGATGAGGATCTGATGGCGGTACTGGAGGACTTTGAGGCACAGTGCAGTTCCTATGTGCAGTAGATGTTGCCTGAAAGTGCATAAAACACCGTAAATAAAGGGGGAGAGGACGCGCCTCTCCCCTTCACTCTTTCAGAGAGGAAAGGGATTCTTATGAAAAAGACTGCAGCGTTTTTTCAGGCAATGGCCGCCAGCCTGAGAGAGATCGGGGTTACATTCAGAGAAGGAGACTGGAAGACAAAGGTATCCTTCGTGATATTTGGGTTTGGCCCGCTCATGAGAAAGTATTATCTGAGAGGTATTGCCTTTCTGGCACTGGAGATCCTGTACATATGGTATATGATTTCTTTTGGCGCCTCTTATCTGGCCCAGTTTGGGACTCTGGGTACCGTGGAGACCCACATGGATCCGGAGACCTTTGTCACGGTTTACGGTGACAACAGTTTCCTGATTCTGTTATGGAGCCTTTTGAGCATTTTCGCTACGATTTTTCTGATTTGCCTGTGGCGTATGAATATCAGTGAAAACCGCAGAGAAGAGGTGGCGTTAAAGGCAGGAAAGGAAGTGCCGACTGTTCGTCAGGATCTTCATAAGCTGATTGACGGTAAGTTTCATTATACGTTATTGTCACTGCCGACGCTTGGCATTTTTGTATTTACGATTCTGCCTGTCATTTTCATGGTATGCGTGGCATTCACCAACTATGATTTTACACACCAGGCGCCGACGAAGCTCTTTTCCTGGGTTGGCCTTGCCAACTTTAAGAGTCTTCTCTCGTTTGGAGGCAGCGGTTTTGGCGCGACCTTTACGAAGGTGCTTAGCTGGACGGTTGTCTGGGCTTTTTTTGCTACCTTTATCAACTATTTTCTGGGAATGGCGCTTGCCATGCTGATCAATACGAAGTGGATCAAATTCAAAAAGCTTTGGCGGACCATTCTGGTCATGACCATTGCGATTCCGCAATTTGTCTCTCTGCTGTATGTGTCGAAGCTGTTCGCGAGCGACGGCCTTGTCAATTCCTATCTGCTCAAGTGGGGTGTGATATCGCAGGCATTGCCTTTCTGGACGAATCCACTTTGGGCAAAGGTCACGATCGTAATCTTAAACTGCTGGGTGGGCATTCCATATATGATGCTGATCAGCACAGGTATTCTGATGAATATTCCGGCGGATCTGTATGAGAGTGCTAAAATAGACGGAGCCAATACGTTTCAGATGTTTCGGAAAATCACACTGCCCTATATGCTGTTTGTGACCGGTCCGTATCTGCTGACCACCTTTACAGGAAACCTGAACAATTTCAATATCATCTATCTGCTCAGCGGCGGCGGTCCCACTACGATGTCTATGACGGGTGGTGCCGGGACGACAGATCTGCTGATCACCTGGTTGTACAAAATGACGGTTAATGATACGAATTACTGCATGGCTGCTGTGATCGGCATCATGGTATTTGCGGTCACCGCGGTAATTTCACTTGTGGTTTATGGCATGCTGCCATCTGTAAGAGACGAGGAGGGCTTCCAATAATGGCAAATCAGAATACAAAAAGTGCCCGTGCGGTCGGCACTCCGATGAATAAGAGCCACATCAAACCACTTCATGTGGCTGCCTATCTTTTGCTGATTGCGGTCAGCGTCGTGTGGCTCCTTCCTTTTGTGGGAATCGTACTGCAGAGCTTCCGCTCATTTGATACCGAATACGGCGGAATGGTGGAGTACCTGCTTCCAAAGACTTTTTCTCTGGATAATTATACCTGGCTTTTGTCCGATGAAAGTCAGTTTCTGAGATGGTACGCGAATACCGTGACCATTGCGTTTTTTGTGGCCATCGGCCAGACCTGCATGGTTCTGATGGTGAGCTATGCCCTGTCCCGCATGCGGTTTAAGGGGCGGACGCTCTGGATGCGCGTCTGCCTGGTACTGGGCATGTTTCCTGGCTTCCTGACCATGATCTGCCTGTACTTTTTATTAAAACAGTTCGGTCTGACGCAGTCCGGAGCTGTGCCTGGACTGATCCTGGTGAGCGTTGCGAGCTCTGGCATGGGCTATTACGTCTGCAAAGGCTTCTTTGATACGATACCGAAATCACTGGATGAGGCGGCGCGGATCGACGGTGCCTCCCGGGCGCGTATCTTCTTTTGTATGATTACCCCGCTTTCGAAACCGATCATTATCTATACGGCTCTGACTGCGTTCATGGCGCCGTGGAATGATTATATTTTTGCTTCCTATATTGCGTTCGGCTCCTCCAACAATTACAATGTGGCAGTCGCCCTGTATCGCTGGGTGAATGAGGAATCAGGGTATTTTACTCGATTCTGCGCGGGCGGCGTACTGGCTGCCATCCCGGTTACCATTCTCTTTATGTGTCTGCAGAAGTATTATGTAGAGGGCGTCACCGGTGGTGCGGTCAAAGGGTAAATTTCAAATCTGACTTCGGCGAAGATGCTGGCTACCTGTGTGTATTTCATGCAGGGAACTCCGTACATTTATCAGGGTGAGGAGCTGGGTATGACGAACGCCTGTTTTGACAGGCTGGAAGACTATCGTGATATTGAAGGACTCAATGCTTATCGGGATCTGACAGAATCCGCCGGCGTATCACCGGAAACCATGATTGGGTATCTGAAGAGAGCCGGACGTGATAACGCGCGAACACCAATGCAGTGGGATGACAGCCCCAATGCGGGTTTTACGACAGGAAACCCATGGATAAAGGTCTGCGGTAATTATAAAACGATCAATGCGAGAGACCAGGTTCAGGATCCGCATTCGGTTTATTCATATTACAAAGAACTGATCCGCCTCCGCCATACATATGATGTTATCGTATATGGAAACTATGAGCTTCTTGCTCCTCTGGATGAAGCATTGTTCCTTTATACCAGGACGCTGGGGCAGGAAAAACTTCTGATCATCTGCAACTTTACGGATAAGCAGGCTGCTCTCCCGGAATGCCCGGATATAGCTGCACTGGAACAGGCGCATGTCCTGATTTCTAATTATGAAGAGGGAGACAGAACGGTCATCCGACCCTATGAGGCGGTTGTCTATAAGCTGGATTTCTGAACAATGCATCCGATCTCCACAAACGGTTAAGTCAATTCCGCATCTATACATTGTATGGCTTTTTCAAAATGGTTATATTGTACATACCAAACAAAATTCATCCCAATAAAGGAGGAAAAAACGATGAAATTCAGGAAAATGATGGCAGGAATTTTAGCCGCTTCGCTCATTGGGTCAATGGCGATTGCGGGGTGTGCGAGCGCAGACGAACTGGACAGCTCGGCAAAGCTGGAGGTGTGGATCTGGGATTCGGATCAGCAGGATGGTATTCAGGAGATCTGCGATCTGTTTACGGATGACACGGGTATCGAGGTAGAAGTCAATGTGGTGACGTGGGACAACTACTGGACGCTCCTGGAGGCGGGTGCGTCCGGCGGAGAAATGGCGGATGTTTTCTGGATGCATGTGCAGGAAGCTGAGAAGTATATGGCGAATGATATCCTGCTGGATCTGACGCCTTACATCGAAGCAGACGATGAGATTGATATGGCAAATTATTATGAAGGCGCGGTTGACACCTTTACATACGATGGAAAGTATTACGGCATTCCGAAAGATCACGACATCAATGTCATTCTGTACAACAAGGCTGTGTTTGACGAGTACGGATATTCCTATCCGGATGAGACATGGACCTGGGAAACCTTCTATGAAGTGGCTTCCGGGATTACGGAAGCGAGCGGCAGCACGGTATATGGCGCGGCCATGAATACGACGAATGACCAGGATGGCTGGTGGAATATTGTATACGCGATGGGCGGCGGCATTATCTCTGACGACGGCACGACGTCTCTGTTGGATTCAGATGAAACAAAGGCGGCGATGGAGTTTGTGGGGACTCTGATTGACGACGCATTCGCGCCGCAGTCTCTGGTGTCTGAAAATGGGACGAGCGGACTGTTTACGAACAATCTGGTGGCAATGATCTGCCAGGGCAACTATACGCTGGCCGGCTTTACCGAATATGAGGGTTCTGAGAATTACGCGACAGCGGTGCTGCCGTATTATGACGCGAATGGGAACGGAGAGTGCGACGACGGAGAGCGCGTGACCATCTACAATTCCCTTGCGTGGTCGGCGTCAGCAGGTTCTTCTTACACAGACGAGGCAGCGGCTCTGGTGCTTTGGCTTTCCAGCTATGATATGCAGGTGAAGCAGGCAGAGCTGGGCGTGACGCTTTCCGGTTATGTGGGCGCAGACTCCTCGTATGCGGATGTGATCACAGAGAAGGGGATTGACGCCTCTGCGGTAGCGGTGATGAACGATACGGCGACTCTGATTTCCTATCCGCACAGCCGCTATACCACTACCTGGCAGAATTATTACCGGGAGCAGCTTGTCAACGCATGGCTGGATACTTCTGTGATGAGCAGCACGCTGGATGCCTGTGCTTCCTATATGAATGACATACTGGCCTCTGAGTAATGGAGAAATGGAGTGTGCGTTATGGGAAAAAAAGGAAAAATGTCCCGGGCGGAAAAGAATGAGGCGATGTGGGGGCTGCTGTTTGTGGCCCCGACAATGATCGGCCTGTTCGTTCTGAACTTCTACCCGATTGTGTATACGATTTACCAGTCCTTCTGCAAAACCGGCGATTTCGGCCGGGGAAATGTCTTTGTCGGACTGAGCAATTATAAAGGCGTACTCACCAGCTCGGAGTTCTGGGGGAGCCTTGTTAATACCGTGAAATACGCGCTGATTGAGGTACCGTTCGGTATTGCGCTTGGTCTTCTGCTGGCGGTGTTCCTGAACCGGAAGATCGCGTTCCGGAGCGGCTACCGCACGATCTTCTTCCTGCCGATGGTGGCGGCGCCTGCAGCAGTGGCCATGGTGTGGAAATTCCTTTACAACCAGCAGTTTGGTCTGCTGAACAATCTGTTTGGATTGAACATTGCGTGGATTTCCGACCCGAATATCGCCTGGATCTCGATCGGCGTGATTGGCGTGTGGTCGATCGTCGGTTACAATATGATCCTGTTTCTCTCCGGATTGCAGGAAATTCCACATGATTATTATGAGGCAGCGATGATTGACGGCGCGTCCGGCATTCAGCAGTTCTTCCATGTAACGGTACCGCTCCTCTCTGCGACTACGTTCTTTATCCTGCAGACCCGTATCATCGGCGCGCTTCAGGTGTTTGACCTGATCTACATGGTCATGGATACGACCAACCAGGCGCTTTCCTCGGTACAGTCGGTGGTATATCTCTTCTATAAATATGCGTTTACCAATGGCAACCGGGGCTATGGCGCGGCCATTGTAGTGTGCATGCTGGTGTTTATTATGGCAATCACTTTCCTGCTCCAGAGAGCAGAGAAAAAGTGGGTTTATTACGATTGAGGAGGCGGGAAAATGGATAGCTATAAGACAAAACAGCGCATGACGCAGGGGCTGATTCATGCTATTCTGATTGTTGTTTCGATCACGATGCTGGTGCCGTTTCTGTGGATGCTTCTGACCGCGTTTAAGACACTTTCTGAGTCGACCTCGGTCAACCCGTTTGTGATCTTCCCATCCAGCTGGAAACTGGACAACTTTGTTTCCGTCTGGAAAAACTATAACTTTCTGTACCTTTACAAAAATACCATCCTGATGATCTTCTGGCGCGTGGTCTGCGCGGTATTGACCGCGACACTGGCCGGCTATGCGTTTGGCCGTCTGAATTTTCCGGGAAAGAATCTGCTGTTTTCCCTGGTGCTGATCCAGATGATGGTGCCAAGCCAGATCTTTATCATTCCGCAGTATGTAATGATTTCCAAACTCGGCTGGATGAACACCATGGCAGGTCTGGTATTTCCAGGCGTGGTTACCGCGTTTGGTACATTCCTGCTCAAACAGGGTTACCAGGGGCTGCCGAAGAGTCTGGAGGAGGCGGCCGCGATTGACGGCTGCAGCATTCCGCAGCGTTTCCTGTTTATTATGGCTCCGCTGACCCGCTCGGCCATGGTCAGCCTGGGAATTTTTACGGCGGTATTTGCCTACAAGGATCTGATGTGGCCGATGATTGTATCAACAAAAATTGAGAAAACAACGCTTTCCGCGGCGCTCGCGAAAATGCAGGGGCAGTACAGCTCCAACTATCCGGAGCTGATGGCCGCCGCGCTGATGGCGTGTCTCCCGATGATTGTACTGTATCTGGTCTTCCAGAAGCAGTTCATCGAGGGCATCGCGACTTCGGGAAGCAAGCTGTAAAATCCGGGTGTGAGTATCGTGCGGCAGTGCTGCAGCGAATACGGTGGAAAGCTTTGCCGGGTAGACGCTGGCAGTTCGCTGCTTTACAGGCCAGGCCATAAACTGCTGGAAAGGAAAAGGGAACTGCCATGCCGGAAAAAGAATATGTTTATAAATCCGAACACTGCCGCTACCTGGGGCTGACTTATTCAAAAAGACAGAATGAGTCGCTGTATCTGATGTGCTGTGGAATCGAAAAATGCCATCCAGGTTATTTTTTTGCTACTGCTGACCGTTCGGGCTATCATTTCCATGTGGTCCTTTCGGGTCAGGGGACGCTGGAAGTCGAAGGGAATGCTTCGACGGTTCGTGCAGGGCAGATTTTTGTCACGAAGCCAATGGAGAGGACGCGCTATCAGGCCGATATGGAGACCCCTTGGACCTATTGCTGGGTGACCTTTGGCGGGGAGAAAGCGATTTATTATCTGAAACAGGCGGGACTGCGCACAGGGGTAAACATTCGCGACTGCAGGACGAATCCGTCAAATTTTCTGGAATTGATCTCTAAACTGATGGAGAAGCCGGAGCTGCAGCTTTCCAGTGATCTCTGGAGACTGGGGATTCTTTACCAGTTTCTGGGGCTGGCAGTGAAGACGGGAACCCCGGATAAGGAGAACCACAACCAGGAATATGACCCGGATACGTATGTGAAGCACGGCATGGAGTATATCCGGCATAATTTTGCTTCCATGAAAATCGGAGATGTCCCGCGCTCGATCGGGATTGACCGCAGCTATTTTACGAAATTGTTTTCAAAGAAGATCGGTGTTTCACCGAGGGAATATCTGATTTTGGTGCGTATGCGGGAGGGCGCCCGCCTGCTTTCAGACACAGACCTTTCCGTCGAGGAGATTGCGCTGCGGACAGGATATGGCAGCCTGCAGGCATTCTCACGGATTTTTAAACAGAATTATCAGTGCGCACCTGTTGATTACCGCAGGACGCCGCGGGAAGCGCGCACTCATCTGCGTTATCCGAACGGAGAACTGTTCGCGCTGGATGATTAAAAGAGAACCGTACTGTGAGAGTACGGAACAGACGAAAACACTTGATTGGAGAACAGAACATATGAGTATTCTTTTTTTAAAAAATGAGAAAATCTTTGCCCTTCATACAAAAAAGACAACTTATGAAATGCAGGTGGATGATCTGGGGCATCTGCGGCATTTGTATTATGGACGCAGGGTGAGCGGCAGCCTGCGTCATCTGTACCATCCGGCGGATTATGGGTTTTCTCCAAATCCGTATGAAAAGCGGCTTCAGACGGAGTATAGTCTGGACACGATGCCGCAGGAGTACCCGGGCTGCAATCAGGGGGATTTCCGCATCAGCGCACTGGTTCCCCGTGCGGATGATGGCTCCTGCGGAGCGGATTTTTGCTATGACAGCCACGAAATTCTTGAGGGAAAATATACGGTGGATGGAATACCTTCGGCATTCGCGCGGGAGGATGAAGCGCAGACATTGGTTGTGAAGCTGGCGGATCCGGCGGCGGGGCTGGAACTGACCCTGTATTACGGTGTATTTGAGGAGCGGGATGTGATTACGCGCGCAGCACGGATCAAAAATATCGGAAGACAGGAGCTGACGCTGGAGAAAGCTGCCAGCTCCTGTCTGGACATTCCGTTTGGCGACTGGGATCTGCTTCACTTTCACGGACGGCATCTGATGGAGCGTCAGCTGGAACGCATCCCCGTGATGAATGGGATTCAGACGATTTCCTCCCGGCGCGGCGCGTCGAGCCACCACCACAACCCTTTTCTTATATTGGCGGGGCATGAGACGACGGAGGAATACGGCGAATGCTATGGGGTAATGCTGGTCTATTCCGGCAGCTATCGAATGGATGTGGAAAAGGACCAGAGCGGCAGTATTCGGGTGATTCCGGGAATTCATGACGAGATGTTCCATTGGCCGCTTATTCCTGGTGAAAGCTTTCAGACACCGGAGGTACTTCTGACATTTTCTCATGAAGGGCTGGAAATGCTTTCACAAAATTATCACCGCTTTATCCGAAAAAATATCTGCCGCAGCCAGTGGACTCAGAAAAAGCGGCCGGTTCTTATCAATAACTGGGAAGCGACCTATTTTGATTTTGATACAGACAAAATTATTTCCATAGCAAGGCAGGCCAGTGCGCTGGGGGTTGAGCTGCTGGTGCTGGACGATGGCTGGTTTGGCGGGCGTAACAGCGATCATCAGGGGCTGGGGGACTGGAATGTAAATGAAGAAAAGCTGCCGGGCGGATTGAACCGCCTGATCGAAGAGGTGAACCGCCTTGGAATGCGCTTTGGACTCTGGATTGAGCCAGAGATGGTAAATGAGGATTCAGACCTTTATCGGGAACATCCGGACTGAGCGCTGACGCTTCCGGGCAGGGCGCCGACGATGGGGCGCGATCAGCTGGTGCTGGATATGAGCCGCCCGGAGGTAGTAGAATATCTTTATGAGAGGATTTCCTTCCTTTTGAGCCATTACCGGATTGATTATATGAAATGGGATATGAACCGGAATATGACAGACGTTTATTCCCGCGTGCTGTCGGCGAAAAACCAGGGGCAGGTATTTCACCGTTACATTCTTGGTGTATATGACCTGCTGGAGCGCCTGACATGTCAGTTCCCGGAGGTGCTGTTTGAAGGCTGCGCGGGGGGGGGTGGCGGGTGATTTGACGCTGCGATGCTCTCTTATTTTCCGCAGATCTGGTGCAGCGATGATACAGACGCCATCGAGCGCCTGACCATCCAGCATGGCACATCATTTGCTTATCCGGTGAGCACGGTCGGGGCGCATGTTTCCGCCTGTCCGAACCATCAGACCGGGCGGACTGTGCCGATTGATACGCGGGCTGTTGTGGCCATGAGCGGTACCTTTGGTTACGAGTTGGATCTGAATCTTCTCTCGGAGGAAGAAAAAGAGGCAGTACGCGGACAGATCACGCGTTTTCACCGTTATGCAGATCTGATCCGGGAAGGCGATTATTTCCGGATGGGAAATCCGGACGATCGTCTGCCGTACCTGGCGTGGCAGTTTGTCTCAGAAGATCGGTCGGAGAGTCTGGTGAATGCGGTAATTACCCATTCAAGAGGAAATGCCCCGCTGGTGCGCCTGCGCCTGAGAGGGCTGGATCCGCGGGCAGAATACCGGCTGGTTGTGTTTGATGTGTTCGGCGCGATTGGTAACCCGGAGAGCAAAGAGGCGGGGGCGTCTGAGCTGGCCGGAATTTTTGGCGGGGATGCGCTGATGTACGGCGGACTGGTACTGCCGAGGTTGTATGGGGATTATCCGAGCGTACAGATTTATTTTAAACGGCTATGAGGGATGTATAGAAACCGAGTCGATGCGCTGACAATGGCCTGTTGTTTTAACAGGGAATGGATTTGAAAACAGAGGTGGGCGAAAAATGCGATTTCTAAACAGTTTTATGGACAACGACAGCGTTTTCGGGCAGATCATGACCCGGTGCGTCATCCTTATCGCCGCAAATCGGCTGTTTATTCTCTGCTCGTTGCCGATCGTGACAGCGGGGGCAGCTTACGCCGCGCTCTATTTCACGATGTTTCGCTGTCTCAGGGAAAAAACAATCAATCCGTTTTCGACCTTCTGGCAGGGATTAAAGGATAATTTCAAACAGGGAACACTTTGCTATGCCGGGATGGCTCTGCTGGTTGCATTTGCCTGCCTGGAAATTTTCTGGTGCAGTCAGTCTGAGGGAATCCTGCGCTTTTTCCGATATCCTCTGATGGCGATTGTCATTGTCCTGCTGATTCTTGCGTGCTATGTATTCCCGGTGATGTCCGTGTTTCGCGTCAGCATCCGGCAGCTGATTGCAGACAGTGTATACTTTGCTGTCAAAAAGCCGGCGCAGACACTGCTGATGCTGGCATTGAACATTGTACCCCTGGTCTGGACCTTTTACGACCAGAGAAACCTGCCGACCTACGCGTTTCTCTGGGTGCTCTGCGGGTTTTCCGCGATTGCGATGTTTCATGCTTCGAGGCTGTTGAAAACGTTTGCACCGTATCTGGAACCGGATACGGCGGAAACAGCGGGGGATGTTCCGTCCGATGGGCAGGGAGCCGCACCGCAGCAAAAAACGGAGAGGAAAATCCTGACGGATATGAAAAGACTGGATGTATAGTGAGTGAACAGGATTGGAGAAAATAATATATGTGGGAAGACAGAACTCTTTTTGACAGACGTCTGGAAAAGCACAGGGACGAGCTGCGCTGGCTGTATATGGAGCTTTACGACAATGGCTCTATGTTCGCGGAGCTGTGTGACAGAATGGAGCAGTTTTATCTGGAGCGGGATGCGAAGCTTCGTGACAGAGATTATGTCCGGGAAGCAAAAGCGGAGGCTGGTTCTGCCTGGTACAAGGGGAATGACCTGCTGGGTATGATGCTTTACGCGGACAATTTTGCCGGAACGCTCAAGGGTGTAGAGGAGCGGCTGGATTACATACAGAAGTGCAATGTCAACGTGATTCATTTGATGCCGTTTCTGAAAACGGAAAAGGGCAAGTCCGATGGCGGCTATGCCGTATCCGATTTTCGGAGCGTGAATGACGAACTGGGGACGATGGAGGATCTTGCTCATCTGGCGGACACCTGTCATGAAAAAGGGATCAATGTCTGCATGGATTTTGTTATGAACCATACCTCAGAGTGCCATGAATGGGCGTGCCGTGCCCGGGCGGGCGAGGGTGAGTACATGAGCCGGTATTTTTTCTATGAGAATGATACCATTCCCCGGCAGTTTGAGCAGACCGTGCCGCAGGTCTTTCCAACGACGGCGCCAGGTAATTTCACCTGGCTTCCAGAGATCGGCCATTATGTGATGACGACTTTTTATCCCTGTCAGTGGGATCTGAATTATAGAAATCCGCGCGTCTTTAACGAGATGATGTACAATTTCCTGTATCTGGCGAATCAGGGCATTGATATTTTCCGCATTGACGCGGTACCATATATATGGAAGGAACTCGGAACCTCATGCCGGAATCTGCGGCAGGTGCATACGATCGTGCGCATGATGCGCATGATCGCGGAGATCGTATGTCCGGGGATTCTGCTGTTGGGTGAGGTGGTGATGGAACCGGAAAAGGTGGCGCCCTATTTTGGCTCGATAGAGAAGCCGGAATGCCATATGCTTTACAATGTGACGACGATGGCGACTACCTGGCATACCGTAGCCACCAGAGACGTCCGACTTTTGAAAAAACAGCTGGATACCATCTGTGCGCTTCCGAAAGACCATGTTTTTTTAAATTACCTGCGCTGCCATGACGACATCGGCTGGGGTCTGGACTATGATTTCCTGGCGCGGCAGGGCTTTGAAGAATGTGCGCATAAGCAGTATCTGAATTCGTATTTTCTCGGAAAGGCCGGGAACAGCAGCAGCCGGGGTGAACTCTACAACGATGACCCGGTGACGAGAGACGCGCGCTTCTGCGGTACGACTGCGTCTATGTGCGGGATTGAGGCGGCGGAGGACGAATTGCGTCAGGGCTGCCCGGAGGAGGAGGCGAAGCTTTCGCAGGCGATTTCCCTGGATGTTATGCTGCACGCGTATATGCTTTTTCTTTCCGGGATCCCGATTTTGTACAGCGGGGATGAAGTCGCGCAGAAGAACGATTATTCCTACAGGGAAGACCGGTGGAAGTCTGACGACTCCCGCTACATTCATCGCGGCAGGATGGACTGGGAAGCAGTGCAGCGACTTGCAGATGCGGATTCGACCGAGAGCCGGATCTTTTACCCGATTGCCCGGCTGGAGGAAATACGTCGGACGATGAAAGTCTTTGTAACAGCTGCAGATATCTGGACAGTAGAGACCGGAGACGATTCTGTATTAGGGATTGGCCGTTGCTTTGAGGGAGAAAAGCTGATCGGCCTCTTTAATTTCTGTGAAAATGATAAAACAGCCTGGATTTCCGAGACAGACGGGATATACGAGGATCTGTTAAGCGGAGAATGTATGCAGATGGTCAATGTAAAGCTGCCTGCGTATGGATTCCGTTATCTGCGGCGGTGTGCCTGCTGATTTTTCCACAGCCGGGTTATGATGAGCGAATCCTGTCATTTCCGGAAAAGACAGAAAGGGATTTTTGGTAGAAAAAAACTGGAGATAATTGAAAATTTCCGGTTGACAAATAGAAATATATGCATATAATAGTTGGCAAGCAAACTGTTAGCATACAAACTAAAAACAGGAGGGGCCGTACGAAGAAATAACAGAAAAAAACGGAAAATCATACGGAATTCCAGACGGAAAAGAAAGGAGAGAAAAGAATGGACGGCCTGCATGTTCGGATTGCCCTGACGAAGGGACAGTTTAGCAAATACATTTTACGCAAGGCCAGAGAGATTGGATTGCTGCGGGGACAGCCGCACATTCTGGAGTACCTGGCGACGAATGACGGCTGTTCGCAGACAGAGGTCTGCGAAGCCTGGGATCTGGATAAGTCCACGGTTTCCGGCCTGATCGAACGGATGGAACGGGACGGCCTGCTCCGTGTCGAACGGGAAGAGGACGACCGGCGGAAGAAGAAGCTGTTTCTCACATCGAAGGGCACTGAGCTGGGTGAAAAAATGGATGTGTATATGAAGCAGCTGGACGAGCTGGCATTCGCGGGAATATCAGAGGAGGAGCAGGAGCAGTTCCTGCTCGTGCTTTCCCGCATTTATCAAAATTTAAAAGGAGCAGAAGAAAATGGGAAAGAATAAAACGAAACAGGCAGGACAACACACATCCCCAGGAGCGGGAAAAGGTGCAGCTGGCGGACAAAGCGTGGGTGGAACACAAAATAAAATGGCAGTCATGCCGATGAATAAGCTGCTTTTGTCGATGTCGGTGCCGTTGATGCTGTCTTTGCTGGTACAGTCTCTTTATAATATTGTGGACAGCATTTTTGTATCGAGATATTCGGAGCAGGCGCTGACTGCCACTTCCCTGGTTTACGCGATTCAGTTTCTGATGATCGCGGTCGGTGTCGGCACGAATGTTGGATTGAATTCCCTGTTATCCCGGTATGTCGGCGCGAAGAAAAATGAGGATGCCTGCCGGGCAGCGACGACAGGGTTGGTTTTGAATATCATTTCCGCTTTGATTTTCTCTCTGGTCGGTATCTTTTTTGCGAAGCCGATTGCCGGACTGATGACCAGTGATCCGGAATTAAAGGAGCTTTGCATTCAGTACATGCAGGTTTGTGTGATTTTCTGTTATGGTACATTTATTCAGACCTACGGACAGCGGCTTCTGCAGGCGGTCGGTGATACGATTCTGAGCATGGTTTCCCTGATTTCTGGCGCGATTATCAATATCATCCTGGACCCGATCATGATTTTTGGCCTGCTCGGCTGCCCGGAGATGGGCATCCGCGGTGCGGCGATCGCGACCGTCATCGGACAGTGTACTGGTGCAGTGGTGGCTCTGGTATTGAACAAGACGAAAAACCCGGTCATCCATGTGCATTTCAAAGGCTATCATTTTAATATGGACGACGTGAAGGCGATCTACCGCGTCGGCATGCCGACCATCGTTATGCAGGCGATCGGCAGTGTGATGACTTTTGCGGTAAACGCGGTTCTGATGTCAGTCTCTACAACGGCGGTGGCGTTCTTCGGCGTCTACTACAAGCTGCAGAACTTCCTGATGATGCCGATGAACGGCCTTGGTCAGGCGACGATTCCGATTGTCGGCTTCAACTTCGGTTCCGGCAACAAAGACCGAATCAAACAGGCGTGGAAATGCGTCGTTCCGGCCGGGATCGTGATGGCGCTGATCGGCACGGTGATCTTCCTGGCGTTCCCGAAGCAGCTGCTCGGCCTTTTCGCGGCAAGTGAGGAGATGCTCGCAATCGGCGTACCGGCACTGCGGATTATTTCTGTGACCTTTGTGTTTGCCACAATGACGATCATCTTCGGCTACTTCGCATCTGGTCTCGGCAATGGTGTGATCAATATGATTGGCGGCGCGATCCGCCAGCTGGTAGTGCTTGTGCCGCTCGTATGGGTATTCACGAATTACTTCGGGATTTCCTATACCTGGTACGCGATGTGGATTTCGGAGGTACTGGCCTTTATTTACAGCTTCCTGAGCATCCGGAAGGAGACAAAGAAGAAAGCTGGATTTTAAAGAGATATTTTGGGTAACAGTTCAGAACAGCATCGAAATGAAAAGACAGGTGCTGCGTGCCAGTGGCACGCGTTTAGCACCGACCGAAGCGAAGCGTAGACCTGTGGCCTGCTGTTCTGAATAGTTACTATTTTGAATAGAAGATGAATGCAAAAAACTGGCTAATGCCAGTTTTTTTTACAGGAAATCTCGTTTCCAAACAAGAAACATTGCGAAGATCATTTTGTGCATTTGTTATAATTTTTTGTGGAAAAGGCAATAATAATCCGAAAACATGTATGAAAGAGGTGGAAATATGGACGAATGCAATTATGTTCGAAATGTTGAGGTAAAAGTCCCGGAACTTCGTGTGCTTCGGGAGCCGAATCCCAGAAAGCCGAAGCTGGTGAAATGTCTGCTCTGCGGCGAGATATTCGATGCGTCTCTCGGAATCTGTCCGGTCTGCGGCGTTGGATTGGATCAGTGTGTACCTGTTGAGGAGGAAGAAATTTCTTATCAGAAGGATACGAATCTGCGCTATGTCATTCTCGGCGGCGGTGTCGCAGGCGTATCGGCGGCCGAAGCAATTCGCAAAAGAGATCAGACAGGGAGTATTCTGATTCTGTCCGCGGAGGATTATCTGCCGCTCCATCGGCCAATGCTGACCAAAAATCTGGATATCGCGGATGCATCCGCCGAGGAGCTTTATATTCATCCTCAGGAATGGTATGAGGAGCATGACATACAGCTGCGGCTGGGAGAAACAGTGGAATCGCTCAATCCGGAGAGAAGGGTTGTCCGGACAGCGAATACAGGTGAGGAGATTGGCTATGATCGTCTGGTGTTTGCGACTGGCGCGGAGTGCTTCATTCCTCCGTTTGATGGCTGGCAGAAAGAGGGCGTGGTAACCATCCGTCATCTCTCTGACAGCAAAAAAATACAGGGATGGATGAAAACAGCCCAAAACGCGGTGGTGATCGGCGGCGGCGTTCTGGGGCTGGAAGCAGCGAGCGAATTGCTGCGGAACGGAATCCATGTGACGGTACTGGAAGCGGCGCCGCAGATCATTGGACGGCAGGCAGACGCGGATTCCGCGGCAGTCCTGCGAAAAAAGATGGCGGATCTTGGTGTGGCCTGCCTGGAAGGCGTGCAGATTGAAGGAGTGGAAGGCGAAGCGCATGCGAGTGCGGTAAAGCTGAAAACCGGTGAGGTTTTCCCCACTGATTTTGTGATTGTTTCCTGTGGAAACCGGGCAAATGTAAAAGCCGCGCAGGAGGCAGGAATTCAGGTGAAGCGCGCGATCGTTGTGAACCATTTTATGGAAACCAGCCTGCCGGATATTTATGCCTGCGGAGACTGCGCCGAGTGCGACGGCGTGAATTTCCAGCTGTGGGCGGAGGCGTCTGAACAGGGCCGTATTGCCGGGGCGAATGCGGCCGGAGAGCGGATTGGCTATCAGGCACAGGTGTTTGGGCTGAATCTGGAAGGCTTTGGGACAACCCTGTTTGCGATCGGGGATCCGGGCAAGCAAAGCGGCGTCTCCTATCAGCTGGTAAAGACAACGGATGAAGTGGATCACAGCCAGGAACAGTACTGGTTCCAGGGAAATGCCCTGCAGGGTGCGGTGCTGATTGGGCGTCCGGATAAAACAATGGATGTTACCAAAGCAGTGATCGAACATGCGCGGCATGAGGAGCTGTTCTGATTGTTAGGGCATGGTCCTGTTCTCCATTGCGTAGTTTTTCGTTCAGATTGGAGGATTTTCCACATCTTGCTGAATCCACAGAAAAAAATCTGACAGATACCGGGTTTCAGGTTCGCTTAAAAACCTTTTCAAAAATTTTGCCGAAAGGGAACTTTTTTGCCTCTTCGTGCGTCTAAATTATGTAAGCTGTTATAATAGGTATTCATGAATGACCGAGACAGAAAAATAGTTCAGAGAGGAACGAAACTTATGACGAAAGATCAATTGGGGCGTCTGATTCTTGCTTCTGAGGATTCCCTGTATCATGTGGCAAAGACCCTGCTGCGGGAGGATGCGGACTGCGCAGATGCGATACAGGAAGCGATTGTCAGCGCCTTTACAAAGCTGCACACACTCCGCAGGGACGAGTATGCCAAAACATGGCTGACCAGAATCCTGATTAATGAGTGCTATGACATTCTGCGAAATCAGAAGCGTCTGGTTTCCATCGAGGAGCAGGTTGTGCCGGAGCAGGAAGAAACGGGAAGGGATTACTCGGATTTATATGAGGCATTGGAAACGCTGCCCGAGGAAATGCGGATTTGTGTAACGCTTTTCTATATGGAGGGCTACAGCATCCGGGAAATCGCATCCATTCTGGAAGTGAACGAAAATACAGTAAAAAGCCGTCTTTCGAGGGCTAAGGCAAAGCTGCGCAGGGAACTGGAATCAGGGGATTTTCCAGACATGGTATCCATATAGAACGCTTGAAAGCGCAGACTGTAAGATAGAATCGCAGAAATTGGACGCCAGGGAAGGGGCAATTGGCGATTAGAAACAGGGGAAACCATGTGAAAAAGAGAAACAGACTGAGAGGTATCCATATGAACTTAGAGAATATGAGAGAAGAATTTCCGGAAATGCCGGAAAGCATGCGAACGATGATAGAGCAGGAAGTGGCATCGCAGATGAGTGTGGAAACGCTCACTCGTAAGGCAGAGCAGCCGCAAAAGAATCGAAGTACAGGCCGGAAAAAGGCCGGAAAAACGTTTCTGCTGGTTGCTGCCGCTGCCGCCATCATGTGTACAACCGTGGCGGCGGGCACGGCCATCCGGGCGAGATTTTTTACGGAGACAGAAGGAGACTATGGGGTAAACATTACCATCGGCTCGGCTGAGACGGAGACAGACTCTGAAGGCTCGATGGCCGCACTGCTTGCCGGACTGGAAGTACCGGAGGAGATTCCGGCCAGTGTGACGGTGGAAGCATCCTATCTCCCGGAAGGGATGGTGCAGTACGACGATGGCTGGAAGATCGATTATGAGGATGACCTTTATGGCGGAAGCTTCAGCATCACAGAGGAGATCATGGGTGAGAATCCCGCGGAAACGCAGATTTCGGAAACCAATGTGGTGGACAGTGAGGAACTGGAGCTGAACGGTCACTACGCCGTCTGGCTGGAAAAGGAGTATCTGGATGATGGTTCTGAAAATACGACGCAAAAGCTGTATATCCTGTATCCGGAGGTCTGGCGCATTCTCACGATTTACTCTATGAACGGTAAGGTGACAAAGGACGAGCTGCTTGCGGTCGCGGAAGGACTCATTGTGATCGGCAGTGAAGAAACAATGCTCCTTGCGGACGCCTTGCCCGAGACAGATGATTTGCCCGAGATAGACGATGACGATGGCGGCTGCATGGCGATAGAAGCATCGGCTGTGGAGGAAAATCTGCACCAGATCGGGGGATTCCTTTGAGATATCGGCCTATTCGGATAGTGAAGCGGATGAGGAAAGTTTCCATACGGTCAGTGTCCGGGTCAGCGAGGTCCAGGTATCAGATAATATGAGTATTCTGGGCGACGACTGGCAGAGCATACTGGATTCCGGGATCTATACCAATGACCTGCAGACGTATTCAGACGAAGACAGCAATCTGCTGCCGATGCAGATTGACTACGTGAAAGAAGGCGACGGCGTCAATTCTCTGAATACCGTGGTAAAGACGGAGGAAGCGGAACAGAAGCTGATCTGCGCGACAATTGAATATACCAATAACGGAGATGCGGCTCTGCACAATGTCCTGTATAACGCAGACCTGATCACTCTGACAGAGGACGACGACGGCATGATAGCCATTTATGACCGTAGCACGCTTGAGGAGGGTGACTGGGATTACGCGACGATATCCCGCGGCTATGCGATGGACTATTATACCGCCGGCGGAGAGGCAACAAACGGAAGCAATTACATTACTGACCTTTCGGTGGGAGAGACCGTCACGGTCACCGTTGCCTGGCTTGTCCGTGTGGATGAGATGCCATATCTTTATCTGAACATGGAGGGCGGAAGCTATCTGATTTACGCGGAGGATCTGGCAACGGGGTATGTGGATTTCCGGTCGCTGGAGAACTGAAATGGTTATTGGTCACAACCCGACCACGCACCTGCTGCGTGGTCGGGGCAGGACGGAACAGTCATTGGGAATCGTGCGGTTTTGTACGGATTTCTCAATTTATAAACGAGTTATTTTGAAAACCTGGTTGATGACGAGGTTTTTTCTGTGAAAAAGAGAATACGAATCCGAAAACACATAAGGAAGAGGTGGAAACACGAGAGAAGATAAGAATGCTCGAACTGTTGGGGTAACAGCTTCAGAACTCTGTGTAATTCGGAGACCGAAGCTGGTGAAATGTCAGGTCTGCGGAGACTGCGCTGAATCTGGAAGGCTTTGGGTATGGCCTATGGCAGCCACGCCTGCGCAATTCCATAAACCGACAACGCGATCCCGATCAGGAACAGCACGGTGTTCGCCACACCATCCGCATAACACAGTCTCAGGCAAAAACCGGATTTCACCGGATATAAGAGGCGCACAGGTTTTTTGTTCAGGCAATCCAGAAGCAGGTGCGACAGGAAGCCAATGCCGTATCCGGGCAGGAATGCAGGGCAGATCAGGTAAACGGCTCCGCCCATAAGGACGAAAAACAGAAACGAATGAGAGAAGCTTCTGTGCCCGCTGATTCGTCCGGATACGCATAGAAGCGCCATCAGCAGAAAACCGGTGAGAATGGCGGGACGGATGTGTGTACGCAGCATGTTTTTCAGCAGGTTTACCTGCTGTGACTGTCCCCAGTATATAGAAGCTGCAATAATTGCTCCGGACAGGATTCTTCCGTAGAGTGGGTCGCGGCTGATTCGGGTGGATCTACTGTCAACATCCGGAATGACAGCCCCGAAGGTGCCGCCGATGACAGCTGCGGATATGCTGGCCGCCGTGTCTGGATGTAAAAAAAGCAGGGATGCTGCGATTCCTGTTGTTATGTGTGTTTTACTCATCATTGATGTCGGTCCTCCAGATGTAGTGATGTCTTTGCAACACGAAATTTTCTTCCTATTATAAAATAGGGGCGGGGTGATTTCAATCGTATTTTTACCGAATTCAGTGAGAGATATATCCGATTATGAAATATAGACAAACAGTTGCGAATTACAAAGAAATGGATACGATAATAAAATTTAAGAAACATATTGACACGCTGGTTGCTATGTGTTAATATGCGTATACAAACAGAAGATAAAATGGGTAAGAAGAAGGTAAATAAGGATGGATGAAGGAGGGAGCAGATTGAAGGAACAGGATTCGAAGGATGTAAACGGGATGCCAGGCGAAGCTGCTAAAAGATCGGTTATATATGAAGAAAGCAGAAGGCCGCCTGGCGAAGACCAGTTAGGCGAGGCGGGAATTCAGTACGCATACAGGCAACGCGAACAGGGCGAGTATACCCTGGAAGATTATTATGCGCTGCCGGATGAGCAACGGGTAGAGCTGATTGATGGGGTCTTCTATAATATGGCGGCGCCGTATACGACACATCAGATTGCGAGTTTCGAAATCTGTGCGCAGTTATCAGGTTTTATCAAAAGCCAGAAGGGCTCCTGCCGGGCGATGGCAGCGCCGACGGATGTTCAGCTGGACTGTGACAACAGGACAATGCTGCAGCCGGATGTGCTGGTGGTTTGTGACAGAGATAAGATCAGAGAGCGTTGCGTTTATGGTGCGCCTGATTTTGTGATCGAGATTTTATCAGACGCAACGGCTCGCAAAGACATGACAGTCAAATTATGGAAGTATCTGGGCGCGGGCGTGCGTGAATACTGGATTGTGGATTTGCGGCAGGAGAAGGTGATTGTACATGACCACACAGGTGAAAGCATCCGTACATCCGTTTATGACATGGATCAGCCCGTGCCGGTGCAGATTTTTGAGGGAAAATGCCGGATCCGGTTTGAAGAAATTTGCGAAGAGGTGAGAGAAATTCGTACAAAATAATGAAGAAGAGATTGCTGCCATCATCCCACTTGAACGGATTGACTGGATGGTCAGTGCTTATGTGCGTGACGCTGCGCAGCTTGCTCATCCGAAGATTGAACAGGCAAAATCCCGTTTATTCCCGCGAAGCCATACCGTATATGGAAAAATGTCATTTTTACAGAGAACTGTTCTTGTAAAAAATGACAAAAATAAGATAATGGAAAACGCACACTGGCAACTGATACAGAAAATAAGAAGTGCGGTGCCGTTCTCGCGCGTTTGGAGAATGATAACCTGACAGTGAGAAGAAAACAGGAGAGGCGACGGCATGCTGAAAAGGAAGATCGAAAAAGAAATAAAGGAATGGATTTCGAAAGCAGGAGTGACTCTTCCGACATTTAATGTAACAGAGCCGACTGTGCCTCTTTTGCTGAACGAAAAGAGCACGCTATTTAAGCTTTTTCTGTCGGATATCGGATTACTTACAACGATTTATGGAAAAGCGACAAAGCTGAAGATATTAAACAGAAAGACTGACATTAATAAAGGGGCGATTTATGAAAATGTAGTTGCTCAGGAACTAAAAGCACACGGTTTTTCTCTTTATTATTATAACAATAAAAAAAGAGGAGAACTGGATTTTGTGATTGAGCGAAGCGGGACAGTTTTGCCAATCGAGGTCAAAAGCGGGAAGGATTATGAAAAGCATTCTGCCCTGACTCAGATTCTGTCAGCGGGGGAATATGACATAGAGGATGCGGCCGCTTCTGCCTTCCATCAGGGGAAGCCCTGGGAGCATATGCCGACGACACTGGAGACTGCCAGCGTGGCGGTGCGGCAGTGTAAGTCGATAAACGCTTCGGACGGCGGTGAAATCGTGGCGCCGTTTGCCGCGGAAAATGATATACTGAAAAGAGCAGATCAGAATGATCAGGTGCAGTTTATTCATGTTAAGACAAAAAAAGCAACAGGAGGGGCAAATGACAGAGATTGATTTTTCACCAAAACATAACGTTCAGATCCGCCACAAAGACGGAACGCTGACACCGATGGATGTTCCATATTATGAGGTTACGCAGATTAATGAGAATACCTGGCAGATTATGAGCTCCGGCGATTACCATTATCTGCTGGTCGGCGATGAGGCGGGAGTAGCGATTGATACTGGCTATGGCGCTGGAAATTTAAGGGAATTTCTGGAAAAGCTCTGCGGGAAACCAGTGCCGTGGGTAATTAATACTCATAACCATTTTGACCATTCAGCCAATAATTTTTACTTTGATATGGCTTATATGGGTGAGGAAGCCCTGCCGCTGGCGTCCATTCCCTATCCGAGCTTTGAGGGGATCACCTTCCCAAAGCCAGATTACCCCAAAACGGCGGTGGGCGATGGCGACATCATTCCGCTGAAAGGGCGCGAGCTGGAGATTTTCCGCATCGGCGACCACACGGCGGATGGAATCGCGATTCTGGATCGAAAGGACAGACTGCTGTTTACCGGGGATGAAATAATGGGGCATGGTAAAACACTGAATGGATCCGTGAGCAAATGGAAGAGTGACCTTGAAAAATTATTGGCGCACCGGGATGAGTTTGACGCGGTCTATGGCGGTCCCGATAAAGTGACGGATGGTGAACTGGAAATTTTCTATGAGGCGGCCTGCAAGATCCTGGCGGGAGAAAAGCTGGAACAGCCGTCGCCGTCAGAGCCACATCCGCCGATTGTCGATGAGCGGGACGCGGATGGAAACCTGATCTACGACTGCCAGATGCCGCACAGCGCGGATGTGCCGAAGGATGGATTTTTCAAGGTAAATCCGAACATGGTGGATTTCGTATACAAGGGGTATCATTTTTCTTATGATAAGACTTTGAAGTAAACCGAACGGTTTTCTGATTGCTTATGCGGTAGAATTCCGGATGGGATTCCGATGATAAGACGGGGAGAATCAGGTATATGAATACAGATCTGGCGAAATGACCGAGTGTAGATGGAAACAAAGAAAGAAGGATAAACGTATGGGTGGTTTACAGGCAGGAGCGGGAAAACGCGTGATTGCGGTTCCGCAGGACTATCTTGCAGTTGAGAATTTCGGGATGATCCATGACCCGATTCACGCGAGAGCAGTGGCAATCCGGCAGGGAAAAGCGGAAAGCACCGTGATTCTGATTTCTCTGGAGATTACCTCCATGCCGGGGGAAGAGACGGCGGCCATCCGCACTTTGATTGCGGAAAAAACAGGCGTGAGGGAAGAAAACATCTGGGTGTGTGTGACGCACTCGTTTTCTTCGCCGCATTTGCTTCCGGATCACTTCTTTAAGTCAGAAGCGGAGCTTGCCTTGAAAGCAGAATACCGTGAAGCGCTGCAGGCTGCGGCGGTTGGAGCGGCGGCGGACGCTATGGAGCATTTGCAGAGCGCGACCCTGGCGATCGGAGCCGGAGAGTGCGGCATTGTGGCGAGCCGGGATATTGAGACAGCGGACGGCTGGTGGGTCGGCACGAATGGTGATGGGCCAACGAACCGTACGGTGACCGTTCTGCGGTTTAATGATCCGGCAGGAAAGCCGATTGCCCTGATCAGCCACTTCGCGATTCAGTCTTCTGTCATGGATCAGTCGGAGCTTTCGGATGGCAAAAAGCCGGTGACCTCTGACATCGCCGGAAACGCCTGCCGGAAAGTAGAAGAAGAGAGCGGAGAGGGCCTTGTCTGTCTGTTCCTGATCGGCGCGGCGGCGGACCAGGCGCCTGTCGAAAAGGCAGTCAATGAAATTTTTGAAAACGGCGAAAAAATCCATACCGATCTGCATGAGGACGGCTTTGCGATCTGTGAGCGCCTTTCTGAGGTACTGAAGATGCGAATCTGCGAGATTGCTCATGAAGTAAGCCAGACAAAGGCGAATGCTTCACAAGAGAATGCGGAGCCATGTGAGGCCAATCTGAGTGGGACAGCTGAACCGGTGATGAAAGTTACTTCCGCAAATCTGACGGTACCGGCGAAGCATATGAACCGTGATCTGCACAGCCTGCGCCCGACCAGACATGCCGTATATGAGCCGGACGGTGAGAGTGAGACCACGATCGAGGCAATCCGCATCGGCGATCTGGCTCTGATAGGCGTGAAGCCGGAGCTGACCTGCAAGACTGCGGCGTCCATCATGGAACAGTCCGGATTTGGCACAACACTGATCTGTACGCTCGTCAACGGCGCTTCCAAATATATGGCGGATGAGAGCGCATATGACCGCAGCTGCTATGAGGCGCAGAATTCCCCGTTCGGACGCGGCGCGGCAGAGCTGCTTGCGGCGAAGGCGGTGGAGCTGTTGAAAAAATTAAAATAGTTTGTGTCCGTATATCTGTATATTTGAAACATATATTTCAAAATCAGATTTACCGTACAGGATCTAACCGCATTATAATAAGTGAGAAAAGCAAAGAGCAGTGTGCAGAGCCGGTTGTTTAACAGGTACTGGAATTGAAACACTAAAACGAGGTGGGAGGTATTCAAAAATGGTAATCGACGCGAATTTATACTGGGTTCCGGAGGCACTTTTTACAGACGATGATCTGATGGCGCGCTTCCTGAGTGAAGTGAAGTTTGGCTGGCATGGCCGCTGCGAGGAGATCCCCGGTACGAACGGGAAAAAGCAGGTTGTGCTTGAGAAGCCGGAGGGCAGTCCGAACCTGAATTATGTGCAGGGGGACTATGTGATGGAGCGTCAGCTGGCCGATCTGGATGCGGCGGGGGTCGACAAGGCGCTTCTGAAAGTGCCGGGCTGCCATGAGTGGATGGATCTGGACTTTTGCCGGATGTTCAATGACGGGATGCACGCATATGAAAAAGCGAGCAACGGCAGACTGATCGCACTGGCGGTTGTTCCGCCCTATGGTACTCCGGAAAGCCTGGCAGAGCTGGAGCGCTGCAAAAAGGAGCTGGGCATGAATGCCGTACAGGTCAGCGCGCATTACGGCGACGCGTATTTGGATGATGCAATATTTGATGCATTTTTCGCGAAGGCCAATGAGCTGGAGATGAGCGTTTACGTCCATCATACCCCGATTCCGGCGGAATATCAGTCCTTCTGTGCGTATAACAACGTAAGACGTTCCTATGGCCGCTGTGTGGACCAGGGACTCGCGGTAGGCCGCGAGGTCTTCAGCGACCTGTTTGTAAAATATCCGAATCTCAAAATGGTACATTCTATGCTCGGCGGCGGCTTCTTTGCCATCGCAAACATGATGTTCCCGCAGCAGGCGAAAAAGACCGAAGATGTCAGCCGTTTCAAATCTGACAGCGGTGAGATGGCTGCCCGTTTCCGTGAGCATATCTACTTTGAAATGTCCCATGCGCAGCCCTGGGGAAAGACCCAGCTGGAGTGTGCGGTGAAGGTGCTCGGTGCGGATCACATCATCTGGGGCACCTCCTATCCGGTGCGCAAAGAATGGCTGACCGACGGTCCGGCGTTTGTGCGTGCATTGGATGTCACCGAGGAAGAAAAAGAGCAGATGCTGCATGAGAATGCGGAGAAGATTTATCAGATCTGATGGAATGATTCAGAACCGCTTTTCGCAGTTACGAGAAAATAGCATTACAGAAAAAAGACCGGTTGTATCTGCGGTCTTTTTTTCTTGCTGTTTGAGCGTGTGCATGATACAATCGTGAAGAGAAGAGGAAAAGCGGCAGGAGGAGGATATCAAAATGCGATTATATGTGTACAGCATGCGGGAGTTCGATGAGCTTCCCTGTTTTGAAAAGTATTGTAAAAAATATGGGATTGAGTATGCTTACACGACGGAGACGCCGTGTCTGGAGAATCTGGACTACTGCAAGGGCTACGAGGTAGTGGATATTATTACGACCGTGATTGACCGGCCGATGCTGGATCGCTTTCACGAGCTGGGCGTACGCTGCCTGACGACGCGTACGATCGGCTACGACCACATAGACGTCGATTACGCGAAAAGTCTCGGCATTGGCGTAGTCCATGTGAGTTATTCACCGAACAGCGTGGCGGATTATACGATCATGCTGATGCTCATGGGATGCCGCCGGATGAAGCATATCATGGAGCGGGCTGCTGTTCAGGACTACACGCTGAAGGGAAAGCTCGGCCGTGAGATTCAGGACTGCACGGTGGGGATTATCGGCACCGGACGCATCGGACGGACGCTGATCCGTCATCTTTCCGGCTTTGGCTGTAAGATGCTTGCTTATGATATTTATGAGAGCGAGGACGTAAAAGCGTACGCACAATACGCAGATCTGGATACGCTCTATGCAGAGTCTGACATTCTCACCCTCCACGCACCCGCCACGGAAGACAATTATCATGTGATTGATGCACGGGCGATTGCCAAAATGAAGCAGGACGTAATTCTGATTAACTGCGCGCGTGGCTCTCTGGTGGATACGGATGCCCTGATTGACGGGATTGAGAGCGGAAAGATCGGTTTCGCCGGGCTGGACGTAGTAGAACACGAGAGCGGGCTGTATTATTTCAATCGCATGGGAGAGCCGCTGCACAACCCGAAGCTGGCGATTCTGCGCTCCTATTCCAATGTCATCGTCAGTCCGCACACTGCCTTTTACACGGATGAGGCTGTGGCCAACATGGCAGAAAATTCAATCCTCGGCGCGATGGCTTTTATGAACGGGGAAGAGACACCGTTTCTGGTGTAAGTATAGTCGAGCCGGACAGAGAGAGTAAATCTCTTCTGTCCGGCTCATGAATTTTTTTATGCTTCTTCCGATGCAGCATCCTCGTCCTGTACCGCAGACATATGGGACTCTGAAACGAGAACCACTACGGTATCCAGACTCGTAGCCAGCTCAATATCCGGGTTGGACGCGATCGCAAGGTCACCCACTTTGATGGAGTCTCCCGGCCGCATTTCACCAACATCAATCTCCACCTTTTCTACAAGAGCGGATGGCAACGCCTTATATGGAATTTCCTCAAGGGCAAGCTGGAGGATTCCCGCCTGAATCTTATCGTGGTTTAGAAGAACTACTTCCGCAACGGAATGAACTTTTTCGCTGCTTACAAGTGCCTGAAAATCCACTTCGTCATACTGGTTCTTCATAGAATTATAATCCATTTCCTTAATCAGAACATCCATCATCTGCCCATCGACATTCAGATAGAGCTGACTGCCCTTTTTCTTTTCACGGAAGACGCGTTCGGCTTCCCGTTTATTGATTTGGATAGGGATGGAGCCTTCAATCTCCCGGCCAAATATATTACCGGTTACATAGCCCTCCCGACGAAGCTTCTTTGCTTTTACCGACATGTCTCTTTTCTCAGCTTTTAAAGTATCCATATTATCTCTTCCTTTCTTTCTGCTGATTGTTTGCA
>JAJQGP010000027.1 GCA_021200475.1 Lachnospiraceae bacterium | reverse complement strand
AAAGTTATTTGGTTTTCTTCAAGAAGGTGAGCTTAAAGTGGCCGTGAATAGTAACTTTTTATTCTGGTAGAGAAAACAGGTCGTCTTGACAAGTAGTTTTAAGATGATTATAATATTCCTATACTTATACCCCATGACGTATTGGAGGAATTCAGAATGAGACAATGTATGGATGCGGACAATCTGCATCGCAGATTGAAGAAGATAATCGGTCAGGTACAGGCGATTGACCGTATGGTAGATGAAGATGTTCCTTGTGAGGATATTCTGGCACAGATCAATGCGGCAAAATCTGCTCTCCACGGGTGCGGTAAAGTTGTTCTGGAAGGGCATATTCAGCACTGTGTGAGAGATGGAATCGAACACGGTGATGCGGACAAGACCATTGCTGACTTTACTCTTGCGGTGGAGCGTTTTGCGAACATGAAGTAAACATTTTAAATGCATTATTGTAAAGAGAGAATCGACCTTTTTCAGAGGTGGTTCTCTTTTTATTTTTGCTTATTGACAACCCATACCCCTTTATGTATAATAATACATATACCCCCAATGGTATAGGATTGGAGCGTGCTTATGAAATTATTGATGAAAAAGCTAGAATTTCTTCTGGAAAAAGGCGGTACCCAAAAGGATGTTACGTTGCTCGTAATCTCCGGTGTTTCGCTGATTTTTAGCCTGACAGGATGGAATCCCTTCCCTTTTGATCTGGCATGGATTTCGATTATCCTGTGCGGTATCCCAATTATTCTGGAAGCAATCATAGGACTGGTCACTGCATTTGATATTAAAGCAGATATGCTTGTGTCTATCGCTTTGATTGCTTCGGTTTGCATTGGTGAAGACTTTGCTGCTGGTGAGGTTGCGTTTATTATGCAGTTAGGCGGATTACTCGAAGATTTGACCGTCGCAAAGGCAAGAGCTGGTATCGAAAAGCTGGTACATTTGACCCCACAGACAGCACGGATTATTGCAGATGGAACAGAAAAGATTGTTCCGGCAGAAGAAGTTCCTGTGAATGCTTTGCTACGTGTCCTTCCGGGTGAAACGGTTCCCGTGGATGGCGTGATTATCTCAGGACAGACTTCTGTCAATCAGGCGGTTATGACCGGTGAATCTCTGCCGGTGGATAAAACGGTGGGCGATAAAGTATCCAGCGGTACGGTCAACCAGTTTGGTGCTTTTGAAATGCGAGCGACAAAGGTTGGCGAGGACAGCTCCATTCAGAGGATGATACGGTTGGTGCAGTCGGCAGATGCAGGAAAGGCAAAAATTGTAGGAGTGGCTGACCGCTGGGCTACTTGGATTGTTGTGATTGCTCTCTCTGCCGCTGCCTTAACGTGGCTAATCAGCGGCGAAATTATTCGTGCGGTTACAATACTGGTTGTGTTCTGTCCGTGTGCGCTGGTGCTTGCTACTCCCACGGCAATCATGGCTGCGATTGGAAATGCCACAAAACACGGATTTCTCGTTCGGGAGGGCGATGCGTTGGAGCGGCTGGCATCTGTCACCAAAATCACCTTTGACAAGACGGGAACGCTGACCTATGGAACCCCACAGGTTACTACAGTCGCAAGCATTGTGGACGAAATTGCCGATACCGAATTGTACCGTCTGTGCGCGTCGGCAGAGCAGCTTTCTGAGCATCCCTTGGGAAAAGCGATTGTCCGTTCATATAAGCAGGACAGTGATGTTGAACTTCTCTTTTGTGAAAAGTTTCAGATGCTTCCGGGACGCGGCGTCTGTGCCGAGGTTATTGGGCAAAAAATTCTTGCGGGCAATTTGGAAATGCTCACAGAAAATAAGATAGATGTGCCGGAGGCTGTTCTTGCACAGACGAATCAATATCTGTCGCAAGGCTGTACCGTTACTTACCTTGCGGTGTCTGAACTGCTCAGCGGATATATTGTTCTGTCAGACACAGTGCGGGAGGAAAGCGTCGGTATGGTTGACGCGCTGAAAGATCTGAATGTAGAGCCGGTTCTTTTGACGGGAGATAACGAAAGAGCCGCATTCGCCATAGCTGGTCAGCTTCACATTGAGGAAGTTCATGCAGATTGTCTGCCGGAAGACAAATTAAAACAAATTGACGCTTATCAGAAAAAAGACGAAGCTGTCTGTATGATCGGCGACGGTGTGAATGATGCGCCCGCTCTAAAAAAAGCGAATGTAGGTATTGCAATGGGCGGTGTAGGAAGTGACATTGCAGTCGATGCGGCGGACATTGCCTTGGTAGACGATGAGATAAAGGAACTACCCCACCTGATTGCTTTGTCCAAACGAATGATGATGACAATTAAGCTGAACATGACGTTTTCCATGACGCTTAATTTTGTCGCAATTATTCTCGCAATCATTGGAACATTAAATCCGGTTGTCGGTGCGCTGGTACATAACACTGGCTCGGTTTTAGTGATTATAAATTCATCAATGCTGTTGAAATGGAGGAAAAAGTAATGATTGTTTGTATTATTGGTGCAATAATAGGAGCGTTGATTGCAGCGTTCGGTCTGTACTATCTGGTCAAAGAGTGGAAAGACCCTGAGTCAAAAAAGATTTATGGTATCATCAGCGGCATTGGTGGAGTGATTTTTATCGCTATGCTTATAAAATTGATGATAGAACTGATGTAAATAACATACGGATTATAAAAACAAGGTAATGCTCATCAGAAAAATTATGGTGTTTCTGGTGGGCATTATTTATGTATGTAATAGCCTGTTCAGATTTCACGGGAACCTGTTTGTAAATTCTTTTGAGAAAGGCACTAAAAAATTGACATTTAGTCTTAGGTGTAATTGTGTTGTATGACACGATTACACCCCGTTTCTTTTAAAAATTATAAATTTTTGGATGTCCTCACGGTGAGGACGTTTCCTTCTCCTGAATTTCCAGCAGTTGATTGATCTGCTGAAGAATGTATTGCTGGTACTCTGGTTTTAATTTTCTGAATGTGGCAAATGCCAACTCTGCCGTCTGATCGGGCTGTTCTATGAACATAGCGCCCTCGCCAGTTCTTAGCCATTCCTCATTTACATTAAATTCGGTGACGATCAGTTTTATCAGGCGGTCATTCAGGTTCCGGTTCCCCAGCTCAATCCCCGCGATATATCCGTTGGAAATGGAGATTGCCTGTGCAAATTTGGCCTGAGATAGTCCTAATGTCTGGCGCAATTCCTTCAATCGTTGGTTCATTGTCATCAGAAATTCCTCACTTTCTTTGACCTTAACAATAACATATATTCGCTCACAATGCAAGTGAGATGTCCGTCAATATACGCTTGACACACTCACTATGTTATGATATCATGCTTACATAGCGAGTGAAAATGAAAGGAAAATACTTACTATGCAAAAGAAAGAGGAAAAAGAATTTATAGAAAAATTCAAAGCACTGACACCCAGCAACCAGAAATATATTATTGCCATTCAGGAAGCACTCTCATTCGCACAATCCTGTACACCTGAGACGGAAAACCCGAAAAAATCGGAAAGTTGTGAACAATAGCTGCACAAAGGAAGGATACTGGTATGACCAACAGAAGCACAAAATGTTTGAAGATTATACTGTTTATCATCGTCTTTGCATGGACGATCAATTTTAACCTGAACAATGGTTCCGGTTTGAATATAGGGACAATAAGCGCGGCGGCGTTTCTGGCGTCCCTGGCATATTTAATCGCCACGCTGTTTGGCTTTGTTTTAATTACCTCTGGCAATTATATCATTACGATTTTCATTACCGTGGCACTGATATTTTTTCTGGCATTCAATATGGATAAGCTGACGAATGCCATACCGTGGCTCTCTGATGATCTCTGGATGGTTATTATCATTGCGGCAGGCATTATCTGTGTTATGAGGGATTTAGTTTTCATAAAGAGATCAATATTTGGAGTGAGAAGGGCAGGAACAGCGCCAGACGCTTCACCGATACCGAAAGAGCAACCAACAATGACAGAAGATGAACAGTCACTCTTTGAATTTCGTGAACGTATCAAGAAAGACCCACAGTCAGTATTAAATATTTCCAATTATCTTGAAATGGAATCGGGGAGAAAACCCACCTATGAGGAAATTACAGCTTTTATAGATACGCTGGAAGAACCGCCGGAAGGCATGTTTTCATGAAGGGAGATCATAAAACGATGAAAAAAACGCTTGGATTATTGATGGGCATTTTAACAATGCTCGTATTTTCAACCACTGTGTACGCAACTGGCAATAGTGTGGGAAATGCAGGTGAGAATTATTGCAATGTCTCTTTTTACATTACAGACGAAACCGCAGACGGTTATCCCGGCAGTAAGTTTACCGCAACATGGACAGACACAGCGGGAACCAGCACAGGTCAATATGATTTCACAAAAGGAAACAGTTGGGGAAACAGCAGTCATACAGTCGTGGTAACGATTGAAGCACCTATAACCTACAGCGTGGAATTTTCCGGTTTGGAAGATGGGTACAAAATTGTGAATACCCTCGATTTGTCAGAAGATATTACTTTTGAGACAATATCCGGCGAGACGGCAAGCGTTTACTGGTCTATCTTTGACATCGACAATACAACTGGTACAATCGGTGGAACCTCTGATAATAGTACAATAGAAATTACGACTGAAAGCCAGATACTTAACCAGTCAGAAAATGGGAACCGGGTAATTGAAAATGAAGAAGCAGAAGAAGTTTACCAGAAATTTCTTTCCGCAGTAAGTTATATTGCAGATAGTGACGAGTGGTATTCTGCTTTGCTTATTCAGTATGAATGGTTCGGAGAAGCCTCTTATGCTCCATGGTATGCAGAGTATGTGGAAGGTGGGACGGAAGAAGAATTTCTTTCCATGTCACTGTTTGACCGCTTTGTATGGGTGGAAACATATCTGCGGTACGCATGGGCGGTAGGCACAGATTCTTACAGCACTTATTTTGGGAGTCATGAAAATTTTGAAAGCCATATTACAAACAATATTGTAAATATGATTAACAACGCCGCAGATTATGAAGCGGTGGAAGAAGCCTATCTTGCCCTTGCGGAGTGGCAATATGATTATGTTATAGAAAATGGCTATCCCTTCAACTTTGTCAATAACCGTTCTTACCTTGACGAAGGTTGCTCTCTGCCGGAAAGTACAACCGAAACCGGGACAGAAACAGACACAGACGATGCGGAACTGGAAGAAGTACGTGAGGAATTGATGGCGGAACTTAGTGAGGAAGAAATCGCGGAATTGACCGGAGACACCGAAACGACCGAAGAAGCAAACAGCACTTCCTCCGGCGGGATGGGAATGGTCATCGTGCTTATTATTGTTGTGGTGGTGATTGGCGGCGGCGCGTTCCTTTTCCTCCGCAAGAAGAAATAGCATAATTTTTCTACGGTTTTCACCGTGAAGATAGATATGCAGAAAGACGCTGGATGTGGAAGAAGCCGGACACAAAAATCTGATCAGCAACCGACTAATTGAATTGCGTAAAAAGCGCGGACTGTCTCAACGGGCGCTGGCCTACCAGCTACAGTTAATCGGCGTGGATGTCGATAAAAATGTAATTACCCGTTTGGAAACCGACAAGCGGCATGTCATGGACATTGAACTGAGGGCGCTCTGCCGTGTCCTCCATGTCAGCTATGAGGACTTGATCGAAGATCAGCAGTAAAAGGGAAAATCCCCACGGTGAGGACGGACAAAACCTGTATGAACAATGTATGTACTGGCTAAAACGCCCTAGAATCGTCAATAAGCCGATTTGGCTGTTTTTGGATAACTTCCCTTATTTAGACGGTAAAACCGCCGCTAGGACTTCCTAGAGAGTTCTGGCGGCGGTTTTGGCTGTGTGATATGGTGAAATGTAACGAATCAGCGCTCGTAGGCGTTTCTTTTCTTTTGCATCTTCTCCGGCGGAGCGCTGTGTTTCTGCTGTGTGGGACTTGAGGAAATATTTTTGCTGATCTCTCCGCTGTCCCGTCCAGCTTCTTTATCAATCCGGTTAAGAACAGAAACACAACGGTCAAATTCTTCGAGTTGCGATTTATAGTATTCAATCTGAATTGCAAATTTACTATAAGTTTCCCAATCTGCCGGACTATATAGTCCCGGCAGACTGAGGATTTTT
>JAJQGP010000023.1 GCA_021200475.1 Lachnospiraceae bacterium | reverse complement strand
ATTAGCTCCGACGGCCATGAATAAACAGGCATTTACCATCAAAGGTAAGGGCAATCAGGTGAGTATGACCTGCGCGAATGGCTCTTATTCCGGCGCTGATCTGGGAATCGGCAAATATCATTTTGAACTCGGTGCCGGTAAAGACAATTTTGAGTGGATGTGACTCTGCGTGACCGCAATGGATGAAGCTAATACTATCATAAAATAAAGATAACGCCCGTCGAAGAAATGAAACCTTCGGCGGGCGCCTTTCTTATCATTGTCTCCCTTGATTGTTTGTCGACAGCTGTATGGAAGCCGCGCAATAGAATCGCACATGATCACCCAGCAGGCGATGGATAAGCTGACCGACAAGCGTACCAGCTTCGTGATCGCGCACCGCCTGTCCACGATCAAGAACGCCGATATCATCCTGGTGATGCGCGACGGCGATATCGTCGAGCAGGGCAACCATGAGGAACTGCTGGCGAAGAACGGGTTCTATGCAGAACTGTATAACAGTCAGTTTGAGAGCAGCGCCCAATGCGCAGCATTATAAAAAATGGGTGCTGCGTGAGTATTATGCGCAGAGCTGTGTAAGGAGTTTTCCAGCAGATGCTTGCGCCATAAGGAATTCTTCGACTGCGTCGGCAATCCTTATGGCAAAGCACGCAGCTCGCGCGGACGAGAAGGAGCTGATAAGCTGTCTCCTTCTCGATTATATTGTAGTAACGCAGGATTATGGAGTGGCTACACCAGAACGCATTCCCAAGGTATAAACGCATCTGGGCAGGATTGATCTGCTTTAAAAAAGTGCAGTTATTCCGTTTTATTGCTGGACAAATATTGTTTTTCCTGATATACTGAATTCGAATTCAGTGAAAAATATTTCAGCAAGAGAGGTGTGCTATGTTTGTTGGTCGCGAGAAAGAGATTGCCTTAATACAGGAGATACTTGATAAGCCAAGAGGAAGCATGATGATCTATGGCAAACGTAAGATTGGCAAAACAACGTTGCTTACCTACGCCATGAAAGACCACCCAGATAAGACAGTATATTATGAATGTCTGAAAGCACCTGTGAAGGATAATATTAATGGTTTTGTGTCTGTGCTCGTGCGAATGAAGGTACTGCCCGTCGCCATGTCATTTAGCAGCTTCATGGATGTGTTTCTTTATCTGAACACGCTTCCCGAAATGCTGAATGTCATCATTGATGAGTACCCCTACCTTAAACAGTTCACGGAGTCCTCAACAGTTGATTCTGTATTTCAGACTATCATTGACAATTATCTTTCCAATATCCGGCTGTTTATTTCCGGCTCCCATGTGGGTATGATGAAAGATCTCCTGGAGGAAAATAATGCGCTTTATGGCAGGTTCACTACAGTCATTTGCCTGAAAGAGCTGGATTATAAGACGGTTTCTGCTTTTTATCCGGAGAAAAATCCTTATGATAAGGTTGGAATGTATTCAGTTTTTGGGGGCTCGCCGTATATCAACGAACTGCTGATGCCTTCTGCATCTCTGAAAGAAAATGTGATGCACACAATCCTCAATCCCTCCAGTGCCGTCTACCAATACGCTGATAATCTGCTGCTGTCTGATCTTTCTGCCAGCAGCAATATGGACCGTATTCTTTTTGCCATTGCAAACGGGAAAAAGAAATACACAGAGATTGAAGAAAAATTGGATATGACATCAAATGGTTTGCTGAGCAAACAAATGAAAACTTTGCTTCACATGGAATTGGTATCGAAAATTGCACCGATTAACAAACTAAATGACAGCCGGAAAGCCCGCTATGAGATTACCGATAATCTTTTAAGGTTCTTTTACGCCTATGTTTACAGCAATAAGAGTGCGCTGCAGATGCTGGGTGCAGAAGCTTTTTATGAAGAGTATATCGAGCCCTCACTGGTGACCTTCATTTCTCACCGGTTTGAGGATATCTGTCGCACATGGTTTTCCCTCCAGGTTCAAAGCCGCAAGATAAAAGGAGTACTGAATATTGGCACCTATTATTACGATGATTCCAGAACCAGAACCCATGGCGAGCTTGATGTGGTTTTGCAAAGAAAGGATGTTTATGATGTATATGAAGTCAAGTATCTCACGGCTCCTATGACTCAAAAACAGATACAGGAGGAAGTCTGGCAGGTGTCCACAATAAAAGGGATCAGGGTTGGAAAAATCGGATTTATTTCCATTAATGGTTTTGAGACAGACAATAGCGATGAATATATCTGCCTGGATGGGGCTGCGCTGTATCAGTAACAGTTACAGGTCACACCCCGACCAAATTTACGTTATTTTGTCCTCTACAGGTGTGACCTATAACGGCATCCGGCCAATTAAAATCGCTTCGCGATGGGGCCAGATGCTCGCAACCACTACGTTTTCGCCCCTGACCACGCAGCAAGTGCGTGGTCGGGGTGTGAACAGTAACCAGTAACAACATTTTTCCGAAATAATCCTTGCATGGAACATATAGAATTGTTATACTTTTAGAAAGATTGTCATTATAATAAGAAAGGACCGTGAAAAACCATGAAATTCAAACCATTCTCCCGCGGCATGGTCATTCATTGCATGCACGAAAGAGACATAAGGGCATTGATCCGGCGTTTCGAAGAGCTGAACTACATCTGGACAACCGGGGATTACATCCATGAGAAAGACGCGGATTGCATCATCGGCAAATATGAGTTCTTTATCATCCGCAGCGGCTACCGCGTGGAAGCGGGTACGGCAAGGGATGTGATCCATCTGAAAATCACGGAATTTTCAGAGATCGCACAGCATGAAATGACAGCCATTGACATCGTAAACTGGCTTGGCGTACATGACGGCGATACCGTCATGAAAGACCTGTTTGGTCTGACGGAAACGAAAGAAGTACTGAAAGCATTCGATGGGAACGAAATCGTCCGCCGTATCTCTACCTGCGAATCGTCCACGGAATCAGCGGCATATTCCCGTTACTGCGTAAAAATCACGCATACCGGGTATGCAATGGTGTGGGCCGATTCTGAACAGGCAGCGCTTGAAACTGCCGGGAAAATGCTTACAACGGACATTGACTGGGAGGAGACTCCGGTCATGGAGATCACCGCAATCGACTGACTTTTCTTTTGACCCATTTTTTGAGTGCTGTGTACGGAAAGTACAATTATTTTTACGAAGATGAGGATGCAAAAAGATTAGTTGATTCATATAAGAGAAACAGGGTACCATGGTGTCCCTGTTTTGCTATAATTTCATTCATTCTATTTGAGGGGGAAGATCAATGTTTCTGGATAATACATTTTTTCTGATGAATAAAAACCGGAAACTCCTGACTTTTCAGGTCTGCCGGTCAGAACTCGGAACAGTGAAGCTCGAGGAAACATCCCGCGAAGATAATTCTCTTTTGCCTGTCGGTTTTTCAGATATTCAGTCGTGGGTGGCGCGCCGACAGGCACCAAAGCACCGGGCACATATTGAGAAGCTCCTCCGTTTGTGCGGATGCTACGACCTGGAGGGATACATTCGTGTGACATATGCGCTTACCCTGAATGATACGTTCTGGATTTGTCCTGCGGCGTCCGATCTGACCTGGGAACGGGTTTCGCTCTTTCAAAATGAATTTGATGAGACAATTGCACATCTGGCCTTCGAGGGCGGCCTCTACGGAGAAAGCTTTTCGACGACATCTCCTGAGTTTGGAACGAGCGGCTCCTTCGCGAAGTGCTGGATCCGGGAAAATGGTATCATCTATCTGATGAAACAGGGTTCTGAGGGGGCGCGTAATGCAGGACTGGAACCTTATTCCGAAATGTACGCCAGTGAGGTTGCGGAGGCATTCTGCCGAACTTATGTACCGTATCAGACAGAAATGTTTCGGGGCAAGCTGGTTTCCCGGTGTCCGCTTTTTACGGATGAGCATACGGGATTTGTGACAATTCACACTGCCGCCAGAGATATTTTGGATCCGGAGGATATTCTTTCCTATATGGAAACATACGGAGCGGGTGATGATTTTCGGCGCATGATTGTGCTTGACGCGCTGATTATAAACACAGACCGTCACAGGGGAAATTATGGAATGCTTTTTGACACAGACACACTCGAAATTACCGGAATGGCTCCGGTGTTTGACCACAATCAGGCTTTGTTGCCTTATGCGGAGGAGGAAGATTTTCAAGAGATGGATGCCTACTTGTCAGAGCGTCCCACCCGAATCGGAGAGGACTTTAATGAAATCGCGTACGGTGTGCTGACACCGGAGATTCGTGCCGATCTGAAGAATCTGAGCGGTTTTCAATTTAGCAGAAATCGGCTGTACGGCTTATCAGAAGAACGGCTTTCCGTATTAGACCAGCTGGTCAATACACAGATCGACCGGATTCTGCATCGGAAACGTCTGTATATTCGCGGGCTGCGCTGAGGATTTTTGCCTTGTACTACCGGAAATTGTAACGAATCAGAACAGCTGGCTGCAGAAAAGAAATTTTGAAGAAAGGGCATATTTCCACTTAAAAAGTTTTGAAGAAAGGGCACATTTCCACTTAAAAAGTTTTCAGGCAATTACCGGTATCAGTCTGTATGAGCATGAGTCAGTGCTCATTTTTGATGAAGTGCAGCTGTTCCCTAAGGCGCGGCAGGCGATCAAACAGCTGGTGAAATATGGAAAATATCACTATATAGAAACAGGCTCCCTGATTTCGATAAAAAAGAATGTGAAGAATATTCTGATCCCGTCGGAAGAAATGAGAATACCGGTTTATCCGATGGATTATGAGGAAGTCTGCGATGCCGCTGGAGGAAACTATTCTCTTCTGAAGACTCTTTTCGACAGCAAAAAGAGTATTGGGCAGCAGGTCAATCGTACGCTTATGCGTGATGTAAGAAAATATATGGCAGTGGGAGGCATGCCGCAGGCAGTGGAAGCCTACGTTGCCGGAGAAAATTTTGCCATGATTGACCAGGTGAAGCGGCAGATTATCTATCTGTATGAAGAGGATTTTAAAAAGATAGATGCGTCCGGCAGGTTATCAGCGATGTATCATGCCATACCGGCGCAGCTTTCAAGAGATTTCAGGCGATATCGCATTTCAACGGCTGTAGGGAAGAAAAAGTCATCGAAAGAAGATCAGCTTCTCTACGACCTGATTGATTCAAAGACAGTTCTTCCCTGCTACAATACGACAGATCCCGGAGTCAGTCTGTCTCTGACCAAAGATCTGGACAGTTTTAAGCTTTATATTGCGGATACCGGATTGTTTGTGACACTATTGTTTATCGACAGACCGGTAACGGAAAATGAACTCTACGCAAAGCTCCTTTCTGACAAGCTTCCTGCGAATCTGGGATATCTGTATGAGAACCTTGTTGCACAGATGCTGACTGCGGCGGGAAGAGAATTGTATTATCATACGTGGGAAAAAGAGGGAAGCTCGCATTACTATGAAATCGATTTTCTGATTTCAAATGGCTCAAAGGTTTCCGCGATAGAAGTAAAATCTTCGGGAACGGGAAAGCATGAATCTCTGATTGGGTTCGCGGAAAAATATGCAAAAAATAGCAGGGACAGTATTATTATTTCACAAAAGGATATAGACTGAAAAGGTGATCTTATGTATCTGCCGGTTTATCTGACTCCGTTTTTGACCTTGGAAAATATCCCTTAGTAAGGCATTAAAGGAGTCCCTTTTTCCTGCTGAAATAAATGGTTTCAACTTGTAACTCGCATGAATTTTACATCACAACGTTCCTGCTGTCAAGATATGTAGCGGAACTTACCTGTTTTTTACGTTTTTACCACAAAATAATTTATTGCATATGCATGTAAAAGTAAATATACTTTTTTCCATCAGTGGTCAGATTCGTGGTCAGAATCTGACCACTTTTTTTGTGCGCAGAAGGCAGTCAGTTCGCGGCTTTCGCCGCCTTTGACGGTGGTCCGGATACGGAAATACTTAAGCGCCGTCAGTGGTCAGATTCGTGGTCAAAAAAAGTTCGCAAAACAAAAAAACCTGTAAAACCGGCCACTTTCGGGCGAAACTCTCTTAATGCCTTACTTAAGGATACCGCTTCCTGATACAAATTCCGCCATTGGCAGTATGACGCTTCGCCGCTGCGGCCAGTTCCGGAT
>JAJQGP010000154.1 GCA_021200475.1 Lachnospiraceae bacterium | reverse complement strand
AAAAATCAAGGAATTCTGCTCTTTTTTTATTCCAAAAGTGTTTAAGACCGGATATAAAATATAATAGCGTATCCGTTTATGAATTACAAGAAAAAGATAAGGAAAAGATAAGAAAATAATAAGGAATTGATTCTCGTTCCTGAATAATTCAAAAAAACTTTTCTATATAAGAATACGGGTACGGGAAAAGAAAACAGGTGCCGGAGACCCCTGAGAACCTCTGACACCCGCTCTGTCGCTGCTTTGCTATTCTGTTTTTTATCAAACTGGGGACCTGTTCGGAGCAGTTACTCAGACTGCTTTTTATTCCGCATTCGTATACAGCTGACCAGCCACTACCAGGAAGGTAGCGCCGTCATATTCGATCGTCCCATTATAGCCGGAAGCGAGTACTCCGTTGACGACATAGAAAAATTCTCCGTCGTACAGCGCTACCTGTGTCACATTCTGCACCTGGCCGGCCGCAAGGAAATACCACTGGTTGTCTCCGCCGACCGCCACATCATTCAGCCACAGTCCGTTGTAATCCAGAACCAGTCTGCCGGCAGCTACAAGAAAGGTGGCCCCGTCATAAGGAATCAGACCATTCACCTCTGTGTCCAGAATGCCGTCCGTGATATAGAACCACTCACCGTCATACAGAGCTAATCCCGTGTACTGCAGCTGAACCTGTCCGTATGCTACAAAGTACCAGACATCCTCATACAGACAAAGCCCGTTTGCGTCTTTGTCAACCAGATTTCCGTTGATAAAGAACAGACTTCCATCATAAGAAACCACGCCATTGTAATTGCCTGAGCATACACCATTCTCATAGTAACGGAACACATTATCGCTGTCCAGGGTCAGACCATCCTTTACCTCTGCTGAAGAAGAGGAAGAGGACGACGAGGAAGAAGAAGCTTTCTCAATTGTAAACGTCTCGGTAAGCATTCCGCCGTAAGTACCGGTGCCAACAATCGTAACCGTAGCTGTGCCGACAGAAACATTGTCACTGTAATAAACGACATAGTCCGTTCCCTCCGTCAGAACCGTGCCGTCCGCCGCAGTCACGGTAACCTCCGGTGTCTGCGCTGTTCCGTCATAGGTATAGCTGGTCTCGGAAAGCTCCACCGTACAATCGCTGAGGTCCGTCTGCCAGGAAAGTCCGCCGTAGTACGCCTCAATATCTGCGTAATTTGAGCTGCTAATCGTGACCGTCGGAGCAACTGCGTCTCCATTTTCGTCTGTCTCCGGAACCGAACTTTCCAGAGTGAAGCTTAACGCACTGCCAATCGTCGTCTCCGAGAGCAGAGTATAGGTTGTACGCCCAACCTTATACGCAATCGTGATCGTCGCATTCTGAATGTCTGAAGGTATTTCACTGTCCAGCGTGAACACAGAATTCTCCTCACTGAACATGCCGCTGATGGCGGTCTCCGTGTAATCCGGCTTTACGTAAATACCATCCGCGAAGCTGTATACATAAGAGGCATCCGGTACAATAAAGGTCACGGTGCTGATCGTTTTTCCGACCAGTCCGGCTGTATTCGTATCGTCCACGTTGAATGCAAATTCATAGGTCTGTACCCAGATATTGTTCATATGGGTCAGTCCATAACTGGCGCCGTCTGTCGTCGTCACAAGGATTCCGAGGATGTTCGAACCAACCGCAAACCCCTCATCACTTTTTGTATTTCTCAGATAGGAGGTACTGCTCTCAGTAATTGCTACCAGATAATCTCCCCAAACGCTGCTCGTACTAAGTTCGGCTGCCGCATCTGTCACAGTATCCGCCACGTACAGCGCGGTCGCGGTAACACCGTTCGCACTTACAGTCCAGTACTGTGCCGGTGCTTCCGCTCCTTCTTCATCCGCGGTGATCAGCGCTTTCTGTTCAGAAGTCACGCTCGGAAGTACCTTTACCGGAACATTGGTTACACCATAAATCGTATAACCGGAATCTGTCACCTCTGAAACCGACTCATTCGCAAACATAGAAGACTTGCCTGTCGTCGCAGAGCTGACCGCATCAACAGAAGAAGCGTCTCCCACGAGGCAGGAATAAAATTCTTCGTATGTCAGAATCATCGTGCCATAATACGGTGTCGCAGCCTCGATCAGCTCCGTCAGCTCGGAAATAATATCTACAGCTTCCGAAGCGCTGCCCTTGTTATCCAGAATCTCCTGTCCCTCTGCGGCATGAGCGGCCAGCGTGTCATAGCTGTATGCCGGATCCTCTGCGGCAGTTACCAGCGCGTTCGCCTCCGCGACAAGAGCCGTCAGCTCCGTCTTCTGCCAGTCGAACATCGGATAGCTGACCGTGATATCCGAGTAAGTAGAGCTGCTGATTGTAACTGTCGGTACCGTTTCATCCGGAACTGACTCATCCGAAAGAGCCGTTTCCAGGGCAAAGGTTCTGCCGGTTCCGATTTCTGTCGCGCTCAATAAAGTATAAGTTGTACGGCTCACCTTGTAAGTAATGCTGATTGTCGCATCCTCGATGGCAGAAGAGAGTTCACTGTCGAGTGTAAACTGTGTTCCATCGGAATTAAAGCTTCCGGTGATCTCCTCCGCTACCGCCGGCTTCACATAGATGCCGTCCGCGAAGCTGTATACATACAGTCCTTCCGGCACAATATAGGTGATCGTGCTGATGGTCTCGCCCACCAGCCCTGCCGTGTTTGCGTCATCTGCGTTAAACGCGAACTCATAGGTCTGCACCCAGATATTATTCATGTGAGTCAGGCCATAGCTGTTGCCTTCTATCGTCGTCACCACGATTCCCATAATATTGGAGCCAACCGCAAATCCCTCATCGCTTCTCGTATTTCTCAGGTTTGATGTGCTGGTCTCTGTGATCGCCACCAGATAATCGCCCCAGTTGCTGCTCGTGCTGAGGGCCGCCGTCGCATCCGTCACGGTCGCTTTTGTCTCCAGGGAAGGCGCTGTCACGGTGCTTCCGCTCACCGTCCAATACTGTACTCCCTCTTCAGCCGTTTCCGGATCCTCATTGAAGGTAACTGATGCCAGTAAAGCTTCTGACGCTCCCTCCTCTACATACACCGGCACCTTTACACCATAAATGGTATAACCGCTATCTGTCACTTCTGACGTATACTCGTTCGCAAACATCGCGTTCTTGCTGGTAGTCGCGGAGCTCACTGCGTCCACAGAAGAAACTCCAAAACCGAGTGCGGAATAAAACTCCGCGTAAGTCATGGAAAGCGTACCATACCCGGAGGTCACCGTCTCAGCGATTTCGGTCTCTGTTTCAATTTCTGTTTCGGTCTCTGTTTCCAGTTCTGTTTCGGAAGCCGTATCAATCAGCGTTTCTGTATCCAAATCGTCTCCCGTGCATTCTTCCACAGACACAACAAGAGCCTTATCCGGACTTCCGTCATCTGCCTCTCCATCCGTATTCGCACCCTCATCAGCGGAATCATCCACAGCATCCGTCTCTGTGGTCTCATCCATCCCTGTGTCCTCAGATTCATCAGCCGCCGATGCGGCCGCATCCTCTTCCGAATCCAGAATCACTTCTGTACCCGCGTCCAAAATCTCACCGGACAAATCTGCTTCCGCCGCCAGTGACGGGCAGGCAGACAGTACCATAGCCGCCGACAGGATCACGGCCGCTGTCTTTGCTGCAAAATTTCTTTTTCGCATATTCTCTCCTTTCTCTCAATAAAAATCCCGGTTTAGATCAGTCATCCATATGACAATATACATCCAAACACCAGAATAAAAATAGATGTCATAGTAAGTCTATTCTTATTTTAGTTAGAAATGGCTTACCAAAAGATACAATATACCCTTCTTTCCATTCTGTCAAGAAATTTTTTTCCATGAAAAAAACATGGGAAGAAAAAATAGCAGAAATGAGATCGCTCTTCCTCCTGACTGTGAAAGTGCCAGATAAGGCAGCCGAAAAGCAGGAAAAAAATCAGTCTCCGCCGCATGAGCGAAGACCAATTGCAAGTCATTTATCAAGTCGTAATTATGCCAGACCTCCCTCGCAGATTTCATTTATCCGCCGCAACTCTTCCCCGGTAAAGCCTGTACTCGTGACGATGGAGACATTCTCCGCGATCTGCTCCGGGTGAGAAGCGCCGATCAGAACAGAACACACCTCATCGTCCTTCAGAATCCAGGAAAGCGCCATCTGCGCGAGGGTCTGCCCACGTTTTCCAGCCAGCTCGTTCAAAGCCCGGATCTGGTGCAGGCACTCTTCGGTCAGGTCATCCGCCTTCAGGAACCGCCCATCCCTGGCTATCCGGCTGTCCGCGGGAATGCCATGAAGATATTTATCCGTCAAAAGCCCCTGTGCGAGCGGACTAAACGCAATGATCCCCAGTCCTGCCTCTTTACAGCATTTTTTTACGCCATCTTCTTCAATCCCGCGGTCGAAGATGGAATACCGCCGCTGGTTGACGATCAGCGGACAGTGCAGCTCATCCATGATCGCTTTCGCTCGAAGCGTATACTCTTCATTGTAATTGGAGATCCCGGCATACAGCGCCTTGCCGCTTCGCACAATCGATGCGAGTGCTTCCATCGTCTCCTCAAGCGGCGTCCCGGGATCCATGCGGTGATGGTAAAAAATATCCACATAAGGAAGTCCGAGTCGTTTCAGGCTCTGATCAATACTTGCGGTGAGGTATTTTTTACTTCCCCAGTCGCCGTACGGTCCCGGCCACATATCATATCCGGCCTTTGTCGTGATGACAAGCTCATCCCGGTAAGGCACAAAATCCTCGCGCAAAATCCTGCCAAGATTCTCCTCCGCGCTGCCATAGACCGGCCCGTAATTGTTCGCCAGGTCAAACTGTGTGATGCCCAGATCAAAGGCCGTGCGGCACATGGCTTTCATGGTGTCATAATTGTCTTTGCTGCCGAAGTTGTGCCAGAATCCAAGAGATACTGCCGGAAACTTCAGGCCGCTTCGGCCCACACGGTTGTATTTCATCGTTTCATAGCGGCGGTCACTCGCCACGTAAACATCTGCCATGATATCCTCCTCTTCTCATGAAAACACTCCGTCTCCCGCAGCTATCGCTTTCCCCATTCCATGCGCCTGCGGGATTTCTTAAGATTCTTTATCTTTCTTTCATTTTCCTTTCACACAATTTCCACATCCCCCTGTTAGACTGTCTTCATCAAAGGAAGTCACCCAGGTGGTTGTAATACAGAGAATCATGTGGACTGGCTTCAACAAAAAACTCTCCCGGCCACGGTTACCGGACTTCATAACATATGGCGGCAGCAGATGGCAGGGTTCACATACACCTTCTTATCCATGTTTTCCGGACACCCAGATCGGGTGTCCGTTTTCATGTGCCCAGCCGGACCGGATGCTGTTACAGGTCACACCTGCAGAGGCTGAAATAACAATAACGATTCAGAACAGCAGGTGTAACCTGTAATATTTTGCGGCTTTTCTGTCACTCTGTCTTGCGGTGCATCACGTCACCTCTCTCGCAGCGGTTCCCCCACCCGTCGATCAGGGTCCCATCACGGTAAACACAGATAATCTCGCAGTTATTCGAACAGCGGCCACACTTGGCCTCACGGGTTTTAAACTCCATATTTTCCATGGAAAAATCGAATTCCCGGCGGACGCTGCCGCTTTTTGCAAGGAGTGCCGCGCCGATCGCACCCATCAGATGGCCATTTTCATCGACTCTGACTTTACAGCCGAGCGCCTTTTCAAAGGCAGCGACCACACCGATGTTTTTACTGACTCCACCCTGAAAGACCACCGGGGAGACGATGCGCTTGCCTTTCCCGACGTTATTCAGATAATTGGCCACCACCGCCTGACAAAGTCCCGCGACAATGTCTTCTTTGGAATGCCCCATCTGAATCTTATGCACGAGATCAGACTCCGCAAATACGGTACAGCGCGCGGCGATCTGGGTCGGATGCTTCGACTGCAGCGCAAGCTCTCCCATCTCTTCGACCTCCAGTCCCAGCCGACGGGACTGGCTGGAAAGAAACGCACCGGTACCGGCCGCACAAAGCGTATTCATCGCATAATCAACGGCGACGCCATTTTCTACAAGGATAATCTTCGAATCCTGGCCGCCGATTTCCAGGATCGTGCGCGTTTCCGGGTAAAAGGATGTCGTGCCGACCGCATGGGCGGTGATCTCATTTTTTACCATGGTAGCCCCTGTAATAGTA
>JAJQGP010000036.1 GCA_021200475.1 Lachnospiraceae bacterium | reverse complement strand
CGGGTACCTAAATACCGCGAAATCACGGAGGATCACCGCCATTTCACGGAGCGCCAGGCCAGGAAACAGAGACAGAAGAAATTCATGAGCTTAAGGACGTTACATTAGATTTTGCGGATGTTAAGGGACAGGATGAACTGATTGACGCGGTTGTGCTGGCTGCAGCAGGAGGCCATAATATGCTCATGATTGGTGAGCCTGGATGCGGCAAGACGATGATCGCGCAGAGAATTCCAGCTATCCTGCCAGAGCTTTCAGAGAGAGAATCCCTGGAAATCACAAAGATTTACAGTATTTCCGGACTCTTGAAAAACACAGTTACCTGTGGAAAATAGCAGAAGAGAACAAGTACAGGGACCTGTGCTTTGGCACAATCTGTGAAGTGATTCAAGATTGTTTCTCCTGTTGCTTTTTCTTACTTTTCAGAATATAATATATGTGAAGCAATGGGAATGGAAACTTAAATTTTTTTTACAACAAAAATTACGCTAGGAGGTGCAATTATGGCTACATCAAGTATTTTTGCAAACGTCAAGATAACAGATCCGAAAAAAGCGGAAATTTTTATTGAAGCACTGGATGCTTCGGCCAGGGAGTCCAAAAGAGAGCCGTCTGCACCAGACATTCCGATTTTATCGGAGGCAGAAGATATTCGTAAACTGATGGCAAAAAGGTTTCCAAATATATGAGCGAATATACAACAGTAAATATTCTTGACATGATTGACGTGATCGGGGAGGATAATATGAAATGTGTTCTCTCCGATTTTTCCTGTCCGAAGAACGAAGAAATAGAACATTTTGTAAAAAAGAATGCCATAGATTTTGCCAAACGGAAAATGTCAGTGACACATCTTGTGATGAATGACAAGGGGAATTTGGCAGCAATTTTTACGTTGACGCATAAAGCGGTAGAGATTAGCGATGACGGATTATCCTCTATTTCCAGAAAGAAAATCAAGCGATATGCTCAGATAGATGAGAAAAACCATTCGTATATGGTATCAGCTTTCCTAATTGCTCAGTTTGGGAAGAACTATGGTGTAGAAATAAAGGAAACACTGGATGGAAACAGGCTGATGGAAAATGCCATGAAGGTTCTTGAAAAAGTACAGCGTGATGTGGGCGGTGGTATTGTGTATCTTGAATGTGAGGATAAGCCAAAGCTGTTATCTTTTTATGAAAATGATCAGAACCGTTTCAGGGTATTTGATGACAGATATTCAGATGTTGATAGTACAAAATACATACAGCTTTTAAGATTTTTTTGACATGCCGTAAGATATAGACTATCGTTAAAATATACAGGGTTAAATAGGCTCTCCGGGATGAAATGGGGTTTTAGAGCGAAAAATCAAACATGTATACAGCCCTTATTCTGTGATGAATGCATTGCAAGAAGAGTTTTCCGTGGCGGTGATGCGCGGGGGGGGTTCCGAGATCTGAAAGCAGATGGTGTGTTAAAGAGGGGCGGAGAGTAAGGAGAACACGAAGAGGGAGAAGTTATGCTAAAGAATATCAGTAAGAGGTTGACCGGGGATATGTTGAAAATCCTGTGCGATATGGGGCACGGGGATGAGATCGTGATTGCGGATGCGAATTTCCCGGCAGAGACGATGGGCACAAGGGTCATCCGGTGTCCTGGGATGGACGGGAGCCAGTTTTTGGAGTCGATTCTGCCACTGTTTCCGCTTGATACTTATACGGAGAAGCCGGCTGTAGTCATGGAACTGACGGATGGTGACAAGGCAAAGGGGATGAAGGAGCCTGTCATCTGGGATGCTTATGCGAAGCTGTTGAAGGATGCAGGAGAGAATGCGGATTTTGAGCGGATGGAGCGTTTTGCGTTCTACGAGCGGGCGAAAAAAGCCTATGTGGTCATACAGACCGGCGAGGAGCGACAGTATGGGAATCTGTTGCTGGTCAAGGGTGTGGTCTAAAGCAGGTTTATCCAGATTTGCGCTGAATCACCAGCCTATTGTTGGATGAGAACAATTACGGTGACCTGTGCTTTGGCACAATCTGTGACGCGGCGCTGGCAGCGGCAATGGAGAGCGTACACAGTTACTGACGAGAAGTCTCAAAAGTCATACTTGCACATGGACGATCACAAAGGTATAATGAAGGCATCACAGGAGAGGAGGTACCATCTCATGGGACTCTATTTAAATCCAGGATACGCAGGGTTTGAAGAAATCAGAAGAGACATATATGTGGATAAAACAGGACTCATCTCTTTCATGAACAGTCTGATAGGCAAACCTAAGCCATTGGTCAGCTTTAGCAGACCGAGACGTTTTGGAAAATCCTATGATGCCAACATGATTTGTGCATATTATGACAAGAGTTGCGACTCCAGGTTCCTTTTTGAAGATCTAAAAATATCAAAAGATGACAGCTTTGAGAAGCATCTGAACAAATATAATGTCATCACCTTTGATGTAACTGGTTTCATTGCAGATTCAAAGGACAATGATACGGATATTGTTTTGAACATAAAGAATACTCTGTTCGAAGAACTAAGAGGTGTTTTTCCAGGATGCATTGCTGATGAAGAAAAAAATCTTGGAAAGGCTTTGTACGCTGTTGTATCAAATGGTAATGAAAAGTTTGTATTTGTGATAGATGAATGGGATGCGCTATTCAGAGAATATAAGGATGACAAGCAGCTTCAGGAGGATTATATTCTTTTCCTGAGAAGCCTTTTCAAAAATAAAGATACGACATCCAGGACAATTGCCGCCGCTTATATGACCGGAATTCTTCCGATTAAGAAGTACGGTACAGAATCCGCGCTGACAGATTTCAAAGAATATTCTATGACAAGGCCGGGGCGGCTTGCAGAGTACATTGGATTCACTGAAGATGAAGTAAAACGGCTCTGTGATGAGTATCAAATGGAATTTGGTGATATGCAGTCCTGGTATGATGGATACTCATTTAACAGAATTGAGCATGTATACAGCCCTAATTCTGTGATGAATGCGTTACAGGAAGAAGAAATTGCAAATTACTGGACACAGACAGAAACTTTTGAAAGCCTGAGGAAATATATAGAAATTAACATGGATGGTTTAAAAGACGCCATCCTGTTAATGTTGGGAGGACAGAGAGTACAGATTGATGTAAGCACATTTCAGAATGATATTACATCCTTTCGAAACAAGGATGATGTATTGACCCTGTTGATTCACCTGGGGTATCTGGCATACGATCAAAAGAAAAAAGAAGTATATATACCAAATCAGGAGGTCACAGAAGCTTTCCAGTCCTCCATAAAGGGTGGAAATTGGAAAAATGTTGAGCAGGCTATAAGCAACGCAGAAAGACTTCTTGACGCCACGCTTCGGAGAGAAAGCGACAGCGTAGCACAGGCGCTTGAAGCAGTGCATGAAGAATGCTCCTCAGTGTTGACATATAATGATGAAAGCTCGCTTGCCTGCGCGATCTATATAGCATATTATACTGCAAGGAATTATTATAAAGTAATCAGGGAACTGCCAACTGGAAAAGGATTTGCTGATTATGCATTTGTTCCTGGAAGGGATACGGATAAGCCTGCAATGATCATTGAGCTTAAGTATGATAAGAATGCCGATACCGCAATCCGCCAGATACATGAGAATCGCTATGCCGGGGATCTGAAAGGGTATTTTGGAAACCTGCTTTTGGTAGGAATCAATTACGATAAAGATGCTAAGGGAACGAATGCAAAGAGACATAGTTGTGTGATTGAAATGGTGTAATCCGTAAGAACGAAGACAGCAGATAATTGAATGAAGCACAGAAAAACAGGAGCCTTTGAAGGCTCTTATTTTTGTGGCGTTTCGTAACTATTCAGGACAGTACCTCGCACTCGCTGCGAGGTACGTATGAAAACATACATTCTACAGGAAAAAGTCCCATTGCGCAGCGATTTTAAATGGACTTTTTCCCTCGCCGGGATGGCATACCGCACAGAGTGCGGGATAAGTCCCGTAACTGTGAAGGTACTGAACAGTTACGGCGCTTTAAATATTCACACTCCCTTACGTGCGATTAGAACAAAAAATATTGACACTTTTTGCCGCTTTTGAATTTGCAACAAGAGGAGGCAACAGCCAATGAATCAACCAACCAACCTCTTCACAAACGACTGCGTTTCTTCCTCCAGGATTATCTATACGCCCAGCAGCTTTGCTCGTACATCGCTCATGTATCTGCAGGAGACCGGCAAACTCAAAGCGATCCGTCCGCACGTTTCTTCCCGCCAGAATCTTCAATCTTATCTGTTGCTTCTAATTACTGAGGGAAGTGGCTGGATCGAATATGAGGACAGGCACTACGAGCTGAAAACAGGTGACCTTGCTCTGATTGATTGTAAACGGGGTTACAGCCAGAGCAGCAGTGAGGAGCTTTGGGCGGTCAGGTGGTGTCATTGGAATAGCGTTAATATGTCGGCTGTATACAACAAAATACGGGAACGCGGATTGAAACCGGTATTTCATCCGGAGGATAACGGCTTTTATGTTGAGATGCCCTGCAGATTGATTTCTACGGTGCGGGAGCAGCGGCTCTCTCGATTAAAGAGAAGGTCGAGACCGGGAAGAATCATGGTGTCTATCTGAAGGATGCGGACGGGAATGTCGGCCGTTTCCTGCACAAGCAGACCGTAGAGACGCTTGGAAACTGTGGGGCAGTAGATGGACGCGGCATGGTGGATATCGACACGGGTGCAGTGATCCTGCGGCCAGATGTCCTGACAGATTTATACAGCCTGATTGATACGGAAGAGAAGTACCACAGGTTTGTAACCCCGGATGCCTGCCTTTCTTTCTATGCGGACTTTTTGTATCCGCTGGCGTCGGAATCCACGTTGGAGCAGTTCTATAAAGAAAAACCAGAAGGCAGCTTTACAGATGAGCTGTACGATTGTCGGACGGCACTCTGGAACGTGCTGTCACCGTATTCCATGAAGCTAATCCGCCTCTCTCCAGCTTCGTTCATCCATTTTGGGACAACGAGGGAACTGTTGCATTTAATGACAGACGGTATGGACGAGTACCGTTTCCTGGACTGGTCCGGCATCGTGAATTCGAATCTGTCGCCGCAGAATTATGCTGTGAGCAACAGCTATATCAGCAGGAGGGCGAGCGTAGAAGCGGGCAGTTATATTGAGGACAGTCGGATTCATCGGGGAAGCGTCATTGGCAGGGGCTGCGTGGTTTCCGGTGTGACACTGAATGGAGAGAAGGCGCCGGATGGAGCGGTGCTCCACGCACTGAAACTGAAAAATGGCCGGTTTGTCTGCCGGATGTATGGAGTGGAGGATAATCCGAAGGAGAGTAAGCTGTTTGGAAATGATATCGGAGAGACACTGTGGACGGCAAAGCTGTATCCTGTGTGCGATACGATTGAAGAGGCCGTGAAAGCGGCCCTGGCACTGGGACTGGCGGGCAGTGGTTGCGGAGCGGATGAAGCAATTATAAATTCGGATGAAGCTGCTGGAGATGGAACCTGGCCCGATGAAAGTGATGTCGTCAAAAATGGAGAGCTTCTCAGCCTCAAGGACAGCTTTAATCAGGCAGATGTGACGGCGATCTTGCCGTGGCAGGAGAACCTGTACGAACAAGTGGTGGCGGAGGGCATTCTTGAGAATATTGAAAACGGAGTTCCTGCAGAGAAGGTTGCAGAAATTTATCCGGACATCGACCGCCACACGGTTGAATATCTTCTGAACCGGGCAAAGAAGCAGGACATCGGTAAACTGGAAGAATTCAGCCGACTGATCCGCATATATGGCTACCTGTGGAAGATAACAGATGATAACAAATACAGTGACCTGTGCTTTGGCACGATCTGCGATGCGACGCTGGCAGCGGCGATGGAGAGTGTACAGTTTACCGGGTACCATCTGGAACGGGATGTGATTGTCAGCATTCCGGTCCGCGTGAACTGGGGCGGCGGTTGGAGCGATACACCTCCGTACTGCATGGAAAACGGAGGGACGGTGCTGAACGCGGCGGTTTCCATCCGGGGAAGGCTGCCGATCGAGGCGACAGTGAAGCGGATGGACAGGCCGGTGATCGCACTGGCGAGTACCGATATTGGAAGCTACAGGGAATTTGACAGCCTGGCATCGTTGCAGGACTGCCGGAACCCATCCGACCCGTTTGCATTGCATAAAGCAGCACTGATTGCCTGCGGAGTGATACCTGCCGCAGGTGTGACAACCGCAGCGGACCTGACAAAAGGTAACGGAGCGGCAGAAGGTAACGGAGCGACAGAAAGTTATGGGGCAGATGTTGCGAAAGGTGCTGCTGCGATCAGCTCTGTGGCAGAACTGTGTGAGAGACTTGGCGGCGGGATGTATATGAACACACGGGTGATTGACATCCCGAAAGGCAGCGGTCTCGGTACCAGTTCCATACTTGCCGGAGCCTGTGGGACGGCACTGCTGATGGCGATGGGGCAGGAGCCGACGGACGAGGAAGTGTGCGAGCGGGTGTTATGTATGGAGCAGCTTATGTCCACAGGCGGCGGCTGGCAGGATCAGGTCGGCGGCATCGTGCCGGGCATCAAGATGGTCACCACAAGACCAGGGCTGGCACAAAAAATCACCTGTACCTCACTTGCCATCAGTGATGAGACGATAGCTGAGCTGAATGACAGATTTGCACTTATCTACACAGGACAGAGGCGCCTGGCGCGCAATCTTCTTCGGGATGTGGTCGGAAGGTATGTCTGCAATGACGAGACTTCGGTCAAGGCACACGATGCGATCCAGCGGCTGGCTGTCTTGATGCGCTATGAACTGGAAAAGGGGAATGTGGATGGTTTTGCCGGACTCTTGACACAGCATTGGCATGAAAGCCAGCAGATCGACGCGGGCAGCACGAATACCTGTATCGACCAGATCTTCACAGTCATTGATGATCTGGTGGATGGGAAGATGATCTGCGGCGCCGGGGGCGGAGGATTCCTGCAGGTGGTATTGAAGAAAGGTGTTACGAAGGATGATCTTCGGGCACGTTTGAGCGAGGTATTCCAGGACAGTGGAGTCGATGTCTGGGAGTGCGCGTTTGTGTAAAATGCCAACGGGAAATGCTGGAGGATCAAATACAAAATCTTGATAGAGAGAACAGATGGTTGTGCAAAGAAAAATCGTGAAAAGTATCTAAGCGTTACTGGTCACAACCCGACCACGCACCTGCTGCGTGGTTAGGGTTGAAAACGTAGTGGCATCAAGTATCCGGCCCATCGCGCAGTGATTTTAATTGACCGGTTGCCTCTCTTTTTTTGCTTTCTGACATTGATTTTTTTGGTGGTATGGCGTATATTATAGTAAGGAAATCGGAGAAATCACGGAATGAAATCGGTGAGAATTGAGTACAAAAGGAGTTGATTGTATGGAACTTGCAAAAATTACATCCAAAGGCCAGATAACTATCCCAATTGCGATTCGTCGGTTGCTTGGTGTAAAGGATGGCGATAAGGTGATGTTTATCCAGGAAGGAAATAAGGTGGTCATGACGAATGCATCTATGGAGGCACTTCTTGAAGTTCAGGATGCCTTTAAGGGTGTGGCTGACGAATTGAACATCAAGGATGAGCAGGATGTCGTGGATATGGTTAAAGAAATCCGCGCGGAAAGAAGCGATAATTATATATGCGAATAATGAAATCATGGATGTCAAGGATTATCCGGTACTTTATACAGCGATTATGGAGAATGTGGATATACTAATTACCGGTGACAAGGATTTTCTGGGGATTGACATTGAGAAGCCTGAAATCATGACTCCGAAGAATTTCGCTGAAAAGTATTTGTAATAAGAAGCCGACAATTTGTTTTCTCTGTCTGAAACGTTTTTGTCACGTTGCGGATAAAAATAATACAGAATAATTTTGAAGAGCATCAGCTATACCGGCTGGTGCTTTTCTTATGGGCTGGAGGTGTTTTTTTCAAAAGTCAATATTGTGCGAATGGAAGTCGAAGCAATCCATTCAAATAGGCAGGCGGATCGAGTAAAACATAGAACGGATAAAAAGAAAATGACTGATCTATTTGGAGGAGATTATGAAAAAAGCATTAATTACAGGAATCACAGGTCAGGACGGTTCTTATCTGGCAGAGCTTCTGCTGGAAAAGGGCTATGAGGTACACGGCATTACCCGCCGTGCGTCCAGCTCCAATACCGGTCGTATTGACCATTTGCGGGGCAAGATCACCCTGCATGACGGCGATCTGTCGGATTCGTCTTCCCTGATTCGGATTGTTTCGCTGGTTGAGCCGGATGAGATTTATAACCTTGCTGCGCAGAGTCATGTGCAGGTTTCCTTTGATGTGCCGGAGTATTCCGGAGATGTGGATGCGCTTGGCGTACTGCGGATCCTGGAGGCGGTACGGATTCTGAAGCTTACGAAGAAGACGAAGGTATACCAGGCTTCTACCTCAGAGCTGTACGGCAAGGTCGAGGAGATTCCGCAGAGGGAGACGACGCCGTTTCATCCGTACAGTCCGTACGCGGTTGCGAAGCAGTATGGGTTCTGGATTACGAAGGAGTACCGGGAAGCGTATGGCATTTTCGCGGTGAATGGCATTCTGTTCAATCATGAGTCAGAGCGCCGCGGCGAGAATTTTGTGACCAGAAAAATTACCCTGGCCGCAGGGCGGATTGCGGAGGGGCTGCAGGACCATCTGGAGCTTGGCAATATGGACTCTCTGCGGGACTGGGGGTATGCGAAGGATTATGTCGAGTGTATGTGGCTGATTATGCAGCAGGAGAAGCCGGAGGATTTTGTCATCGCGACGGGCGTACAGCATACCGTTCGTGATTTTACGGAAAAGGCATTTAAGGCCAACGGGATTACCCTCCGCTGGGAGGGCGCCGGCATGGAGGAAAAGGGCTATGACGCAGAGACCGGCAGGATGCTGGTTTGTGTGAACCCGCAGTGGTTCCGCCCGACGGATGTGGACAACCTCTGGGGCGATCCGACCAAGGCCAGGACGGTTCTTGGCTGGAACCCGCAGAAGACCAGCTATGAGGAGCTGGTCGAGATTATGGCAAAGCATGACCGCCAGCTCGCAAAGCGCGAAAAAAGGATGGCGGAGGCTTAGGAAACCCCATAGCCTGGAAAAGGAGACAGACAACCATGATGGAAAAAGAAGCAAAAATATATGTGGCCGGTCATCGCGGAATGGTGGGCTCCGCCATTGTGTGTGAGCTGACCCGCCAGGGCTACAGCAATCTCATTACCCGTACCCATAAGGAACTGGACCTGACCCACCAGGATGCCGTAGAAGCATTCTTTGCGGAGGAAAAGCCGGAGTATGTTTTCCTGGCCGCAGCCAAGGTGGGCGGCATTGTGGCAAACGAGAGCGCCCTTGCCGATTTTATGTATGACAACATGATTCTTGAGATGAACGTGGTCCATTCTGCCTGGAAGAATGGCTGCAAAAAGCTGGAATTCCTCGGCTCGTCCTGCATTTATCCCCGCCTGGCTCCGCAGCCGATGCCGGAGAGCTGCCTGCTGACCGGAGAACTGGAGAAGACCAATGAGGCGTATGCGCTGGCGAAGATCAGCGGTCTGAAGTACTGTGAATTTCTAAACCGCCAGTACGGCACGGACTATATTTCTGTGATGCCGACGAACCTGTACGGCCCGAACGACAATTACCATCCGACCCACAGCCATGTGCTGCCGGCACTGATCCGCCGGTTCCATGAGGCGAAGATCGAGGGCAGGGAGTATGTGACCTGCTGGGGGGACGGCAGTCCGCTGCGTGAATTTCTGTATGTGGATGACCTGGCGAATCTGTGTGTGTTCCTGATGAACAACTACAGCGGCAACGAGACGGTCAACGCAGGCACCGGCAAAGAGCTGACCATCAAAGAGCTGACGGAGCTGGTAGCGAAGGTCATCGGCTATGAGGGAGAGATCCGCTGGGACCCGTCAAAGCCGAACGGGACACCGAGAAAGCTGCTTGACGTGAGCAAAGCAGCCGCACTGGGGTGGACCTATCAGACAGAGCTGGAGGACGGCATCCGCCTCTCCTATGAAGATTTTCTGAACAATCCCATGAGGGCGGAGCGGTAAGCGGCCGGATGCAGGTATGGTTCCCCATCCGGCCAGGCAGCAGGCGCGGGACACCGCCCACGAAGGCTGAAAGTGGGCTGGTGCGGATGAGACACACGAGGTGCAGAGAAGATGAACATCGTTTTACTTTCGGGCGGTTCCGGAAAGCGGCTCTGGCCGCTCTCGAATGATATCCGCTCAAAGCAGTTTATAAAGATTTTTAAGACGGAGGACGGCGCGTATGAGTCTATGGTGCAGCGGGTCTACCGTCAGATTAAGGCGGCAGACCCGGAAGCGACGGTGACCATTGCCACTTCAAAGACACAGGTTTCCGCCATCCATAACCAGCTGGGGGAGGAGGCAGGCGTTTCTGTGGAGCCCTGCAGAAGGGATACCTTCCCGGCCATCGCCCTGGCGACGGCATACCTGCATGATGTCCGGGGGATCGGGCTGGAGGAGTCCGTAGTGGTCTGCCCGGTTGACCCCTACGTGAATGACGACTACTTCAGAGCCTTGAAGGCGCTGGGAGAGCAGGCGGCAAAGGGGGAGGCAAGTCTGGTCCTGATGGGCATTGAGCCAACCTATCCCAGTGAGAAATACGGCTACATCATTCCCGCGGCCAAAACGCCGACCAGCATGGTGGATACCTTCAAAGAGAAACCGGATGCGGAAACGGCCAGGTCCTATATTGCCCAGGGGGCACTCTGGAATGGCGGCGTGTTTGCCTATCAGCTGAAATATGTGCTGGATAAGGCGCATGAGAGGATTGCTTTTACGGACTATGCGGATTTGTTTGACAAGTATGAGACGCTGCCCAAAATCAGCTTTGATTACGCCGTGGTGGAAAAAGAACCGAAGATTCAGGTCATGCGCTTCGCGGGTGAGTGGAAAGACCTCGGCACCTGGAACACGCTGACGGAGGCCATGGATGAGCCGACCATCGGGGACGCCGTGCTGAACGACACCTGTGAAAATGTAAATGTCGTCAATGAGCTGAATATCCCCATCGTCTGCATGGGGCTGAAGGATGTGATTGTCTCCGCCAGTCCGGAAGGAATCCTCGTTTCCGACCGCGAGCAGTCCAGCTACATCAAGCCGATCGTGGACAAAATCGAGCAGCAGGTGATGTTTGCGGAAAAGTCCTGGGGCAGCTTCCGTGTCATTGATGTAGATGAGACCAGCCTCACCATTAAGGTGACCCTGAACCCCGGACACCGGATGAACTACCACAGCCATCAGAGACGCGATGAGATCTGGAATGTGATATCCGGTGAAGGCACGGTGATTGTGGACGGCATGGAGCAGCCGGTAAAAGCCGGAGATGTGGTTACCATGCAGGCCGGCTGCCGTCACACCATATCCGCTGTGACGGAACTGAAATTGATCGAGGTCCAGTTAGGAGAAGAGATCAGTGTACACGACAAACAGAAATACGAGTTTGACTTTGACGCCTGAGGCCAGTCCGGAACGGAATCATCAGCCTTTTCTGCTGTCGCCGGTCGGCAAGGACTATCTCTGGGGCGGAAACCGCCTCAACGAAGACTTTGCCAAGGGAATCGATCTGTCCCCTCTGGCCGAGACCTGGGAATGCTCCACACATCCGGACGGCCCCAGCGTCGTCGCCACGGGCGAGTTTCAGGGTCAGACTCTGACTGATGTGATCAAAGCCCACCCGGAATATCTCGGCACCCATCCTGCCGCGAAAGATGGACTTCCGATTCTGATCAAGCTGATCGATGCGAAAAAGGACCTTTCTGTTCAGGTACATCCGGACGATGCTTATGCCGGAAGGTATGAGAACGGCTCTCTTGGCAAGACGGAAATGTGGTATGTCCTGGACGCCGCAAAGGATGCCAGGCTGATTTACGGCTTTTACCACGACATAGAGGAGGAAACGATCCGAAAGAGCCTCGCAGAAGGCACGCTGGAGAAATATCTCCGGAAGGTGCCGATTCAGAAGGACGATGTATTCTTTATCCCGGCCGGTCAGGTGCATGCCATCGGCGCCGGGGCATTGATCGCGGAGATACAGGAAAACTCCAATCTGACCTATCGCCTGTATGATTACGATCGTACAGATAAGACCGGCAGGCCGAGAGCGCTGCACATCGACAAGGCTCTGGCAGTCGCCAACCGGAAAGGCAGCCTGGCACCGAGGCAGCCGATGCGTGTTCGGAAGTTCCGTCCCGGCGTGGCAGACGAGCTGCTGTGCCGGTGTAAGCATTTTGAGGTCTCCCGCATCCTGCTGAACACAGAAAGTGTCCGCCAGATGGTGCAGGCCAGGACCGGTTCCAATTCCTTTCAGGTATTGCTCTGTACGGAAGGGTGCGGCATCTTCTTCTGGGAAGATACGTCCCTGCCATTTTATAAAGGAGACTGCCTCTTCATCCCCGCAGACTCCGTACCGCTGCGAATCCACGGAAAAGCACAGATGTTAAAGGTCAGCTGTTAGCTGCCGGAAATTTCCCTTGCCTTTTCCTGCCCTGCATGCTATACTGACGTCGCTTAGCGGCAGACAGTTCGAGACCATCCTGTCTATAAACAAAACTAGGGACGAGAACAGGGTTGTAACCATTCAGTAGCGGAAGCGGGAGAAGTCTGCGCCTGCGGTTCTGGATGGCGTTACGGGGAATCTTGTTTGGCACACCTGGGCTGGTGTGCTTTTTTTTCGTCTGGAGGTGATGAGAATGGATATCAAAAACATGAGTCAAACACAAAAATTGACGTTTTCCGGTGCTGTCATGGCGATTTATATCGTAGTCATGTACTTCACACAAAGCTTCGCATTTGGACAGTATCAGGTGCGAATCGCGACCGCAGTTTATTCAACCGCATATCTGTTCCCGTTCCTGGTTGTGCCGCTTGGCCTTTCCAACCTGCTCTCTAATATGCTGATGGGTGGGTTTGGCATTTTTGACATCGTCGGAGGCGGCCTGGTGGGTCTGCTGACCGCGGGAAGCTGTGCCTTACTGGGCCGATTCCACTGCAAATCATGGCTGGTCGCAGTTCCGATTGCGCTGATCCCATCCTTTGGGGTATCGACCTACCTCTCCGGTATGCTGGGAATCTCTTACTGGGCACTGGCATTGAGCCTGCTTGTGGGACAGATCATCAGCGGAGTGGCGGGAGCCGCACTGATTCAGGCGCTGGCACATATCTGGAAGCCGTAAGCAGTCCCGAACCCCCGATAGCTCCTCAATAACTATCTGGGAAAGAGACGTTTTCACCGCAGAGTTGAGGAGACCGTTCGAAAAATGAGAGGAGTAATTGAATGAGTGAAAAGAATACGCTGACACATCTGGGCAGCCGGACGACCGTTTATAAGTCCGACTATGCACCGGAGGTACTGGAAACATTTGCCAATAAGCATCCGGATCATGACTATTTTGTAAAATTTAACTGCCCGGAATTTACCAGCCTTTGCCCCATAACGGGACAGCCGGATTTTGCTACGATCTACATTTCCTATGTTCCGGACGAACGGATGGTGGAAAGCAAATCCCTGAAGCTGTATCTCTATAGCTTCCGCAATCATGGCGATTTTCATGAAGACTGCATGAACATCATTATGAAAGACCTGATCCGTCTGATGGACCCCAAATATATCGAAGTATGGGGAAAGTTTACGCCCCGCGGCGGGATCTCCATTGATCCCTACTGCAACTATGGCAAACCTGGCACACGCTGGGAGGAAGTGGCCTGGGAGCGGCTGAGTCACCACGACCTGTATCCGGAGAAGGTGGACAACCGGTGAGACAGCCGCAGCATCTGAAATTGTCACGCCGGTTTTTGGCAATGGGTGTGTGTGTCATTGATATTGACAGCCCGGTTCCGGCGAGGTTTGATGAAGAGGACGAGGCTGGGATGCGGCTGCTTGCGGAAACGCTGAGGGAGTTCATAAATTTTTAATAATTGAATTAGCACTCACCTCTTGACGTGGCTAACAACCTGTGCTATAACATATCCAGAGCGAAGGAAGAAAAAAGAAACTACCTTCTGCCAGTTTATAAATCATTATAAATTATATGCAAAAGCAAAGGAGTAATGACATATGGCCAGAATTTATGCAAACAATATGTGGGATGATTTTTTTGATGATTTCTTTCATGAGCCGGCACATCATGAGGAGCCGCCCAGAGGAAAGGAAGCCATGATGAGGACAGATGTGAAGGAGACGGAGGACGTTTACGAACTTACGATGGATCTTCCGGGTGTGAAGAAGGAGGATGTAAAGGCGGAGCTGAAGGAGGGTTATCTGACCATCCAGGCCACATCGAATCTTGCCAATGGAAAGTATATCCGCCGGGAACGCTTTACCGGGACCTGCAGCAGGACGTTTTATGTTGGAAAGGGCCTGAAGCAGGAAGACATCCGGGCCAGATTTGAGAATGGCACCCTGATCCTCACCGTGCCGAAGAATGTGAAGCGGCCGGAGGCTGAGGAGAAGAAGTATATTACGATCGAATAAGGAGGAAACCCCGCCGGGAAATTTTTCCGGGCGGGGTTTTTACTGCCTTATGCGCGGGGCTGCGAGAGGTATTTTCCAGGATTAAAATTCGACCGCATCTCTTTTTTTTTCGCCATCTTTCGTCATTTGCCTTGACTTTGTTCCCGATTAAGAATAGAATATTTTGGTGATGCTGCGGGTCGCGGAAAACGGGATACGCTGTTTTTCAGCGCGCGATAGGGGAGAAGGTATGGCAAAGGGAAATCGCAGGCGAAGGAGAAGATCGGAATTTGCCTATGTTTTAAAGCTTTTGATTTGGGTTGCCGCCGCTATTTTTATTTTTGAAGGGCGGTTTATCTATACAATGGTTACGTTTGATGCGTCAGAAGCTTCCGCTGTCAGTGAGTCCGGGACGGAGGAAGAGACGGAGACGGAGGCTGCACAGACGGAAGCCGTTCACTATGTGATCAGCGACGATATGTATCTTGCGGGACTCGGGGATGCAGATCGGATCGAACGTGAGACGGTGGAAGAGACGGAAACAGAGACAGAGCCGGAGACACATGCGACGGTATCGGATCCGGACAGTGCGGCGATCGTCGGGGAGCAGGCGAAAGCCGAGGATGATTCTTATTTTTCTGACGCGGTGTTTATCGGGGATTCCCGGATGGAGGGATTCCGCAATACGTCCGGCATTACAGAAGGGACGTTTTTTACGAGCGTCGGGATGTCGCTCTCGTCTATGACGAGCAGTGAGATCATCTCGGATGGAGAGGACATGATTACGGTGGCCGCGGCGCTTTCCGGCGGTACATATGGGAAGATTTACATCATGCTTGGGGCGAATGATCTGGGCGAGTACAGCTGGGATGACTTTAAGAGCGGGCTGGTCTCCGTGACAAATCGCTTCCAGGAGCTGCAGCCGGATGCGATTTTATATTTATGCAGCTGTATTTATGTAGAGGAAGACAAGGTTACGACCGGCGATTATATTAATAATGAAAATGTAGATACGCTCAATTCCATTTTGCTCGAGGTGTGTGAGGAGGAAGGCTATTATTACCTGAATTTCAATGAAGTGCTTTCCGACGGCTATGGGTCGCTGATCGAGGGGGCGTCTAGTGATGGCGTCCATATCACTGCGGAGTACTGTAAAGTGATGCTGAACTATATGAAGACCCATTATGTGAGCGTGGAGGACACGGATGAGACAGAATAACAGAAAAAGAGGAGAAACTACTATTATGAGAAAAATAACGGCTGTGATTTGCGCGGCGGCGCTGGCTTTTTCGCTGACTGCCTGCGGTTCGGATACGAAAAATGACGAGACGGTGACCATTGAGATTTCTGAGCTGGCGGAAGCGCTGCTGGAGACGGTGACTTCGGATTCACTGAGCGAGACGGCTTCCTCGCTTGTGCCGTCTATTTATTATCTGGACGAGGAGAATGTGGCTTCCGCGGTAGCCTACGCCAGCTCCGGGGCTACTTCCTGTGAGATCGCGGTGATTGAGAGTACGGATACCGATGGCACGGCGGATGTGGAGAGCGGCATGCAGACGCGTGTGGATAATCAGATCGAGCTCTATACCTCTTACAATGAGAGCGAAGCGGCCAGACTGGAGACGGCGATTATCAAGAGCACGGGCGTTTACACGGTGCTCTGTGTCTGCGATGACACGGACGCGGCGGAGGAGCTTTTGGAATCCTACGGATTCTGAGAAAGGGGAAGAGGCATGGTCTTTAGCAGCCTGCTGTTCTTGTTTCGGTTTTTGCCGGCTGTATTGCTTTGCTATTATCTGGTTCCGCGCCGCGCGCGCAATCTGGTGCTGTTTCTGTTCAGCCTGGTATTCTATGCGTGGGGGGAGCCGGTTTATATTATCCTGATGCTGTTCACGATCCTGGTGTCGTTTGCCGGGGGCATCGCGGTGGATGCGATGAAGAGCGGCGGACGGCCGAAGGCCGCCAGGAATGCACTGATTGTTTCTCTGGCTGTCAGCCTTTCGCTGCTGGCCTTTTTTAAGTATGCGGATTTTGCCATCGGTACGGTTAATACGCTGACGGGGGCCGGACTGGAGCTGTTGAACATGGCACTGCCGATCGGCATTTCTTTTTATACGTTTCAGACGATGTCATATACGATTGATGTCTATCGCGGCGAGGCGCGTGTACAGAAAAATCTGATCTCGTACGGCGCTTACGTGGTGATGTTTCCGCAGCTGATTGCCGGTCCGATCGTTCAGTACAAGACGATCGACGCCGAACTGCGCGGACGGAGGGAGACGCCGGAAGAGTTTGCGCAGGGCGTCCACCGCTTTTTGCTTGGCCTGGGAAAAAAGGTGCTGCTGGCAAATAATGCGGGCGAGCTCTGGGATACGATTACGGCTCTGACGGTGAGCGAAGTGCCGGCTCTGACGGCCTGGATGGGCCTGGCCGCTTATACGCTGCAGATTTATTTTGATTTTTCCGCGTATTCCGATATGGCGATTGGCCTGGGGCAGATGTTTGGATTTCATTTCCCGGAGAATTTTAACTGTCCGTACATCTCCAGAAGCATCACGGAGTTCTGGTGCAGATGGCATATTTCTCTGAGTACCTGGTTTCGGGAATATGTGTATATTCCGCTTGGCGGCAACCGCGTGAGCAGGGGGCGCCACATTCGGAACCTGATGATTGTATGGCTGCTGACCGGCTTCTGGCATGGCGCCAGCTGGAATTTTGTCGCCTGGGGCGTTTATTATGGGGTTCTGCTGGTGCTGGAAAAGTATGTGTCCGGCTCTTTTCTCGAAAAGCTGCCGGGGGTGCTGCGCCATCTTTACTGTATGCTTTTTGTGATGCTTGGCTGGAACCTGTTTATGTTCGGCGATCTCTCCGAGAGTCTGCGGTATCTGACGGCGCTGTTTGGCGGCTACGGCGCGGGTCTGTGGAATACAGAGACGGTCTATCTTTTTCTGAACAATGCGGTGTTGCTGCTCGTTCTGCTTGTGGGGTGTACACGGCTTCCAAAGAAGCTGGGCAATGCGTTTCTGGCCCGCTTCGAGGGAAATGATGTGGCAGTCCTGGCGGCGAGAGGGCTGCTGTATGTCGGGATTTTCCTGCTTTCTGTGGCCTGGCTGGTGGATGCGTCGTATAATCCGTTTCTGTATTTTCGATTTTGAAAACCTGGTACATCGTCTTCCAAACAGCTCGACTTTAGACGCAGGATGAATTTTCATATGCGAGGTGGAACCGACCCCGCCTGATTACAATGATTGAACGGAGTATGAAATGAATAAAACACAGTCATGGAATATCATTACCCTGTTTGCTGTCCTGATTTTCGGTTTTGCCATCGCGACGATCCTCGCGCCGGATGAGGAATATTCAGAGACGGAGAACCGCACGCTGGCGCAGATGCCGGAGCTTTCCCTGGGGGCGCTGCTCGACGGCAGCTTTGAGGCGGATTATGAGGATTACCTGACGGATCAGTTTGTCCTCCGGGATAACTGGATTGCCTTAAAGACGGGCACGGAGCGCATACTGGGGCGGACACAGAGCAATGACATATATTTTGCGGAGGATGATTACCTGATTGAGGCGCATACCGGTACCTTTACTTCTGCGCAGGCGGAGACGAACCTTCAGCTTCTGGCACAGTTTGTGGAGGAATATGCCGGGCAGTTCGCGGATGGCCATATGACGGTGATGATTGTGCCGAATGCGGTGGACATCCTGCGCGATAAGCTGCCGTCTTTTGCGAGCCCTTACGATGAGGGGGAGTATCTGGAGATGCTCCGGGAAGCGGTGGAGACGGCTGCGGCCGGGGAAACGGTCTGGTTTGACGCGCGCCAGGTCCTTTCGGAACACAGTACCGAAGAGATTTATTATCACACGGACCATCACTGGAAAACACTGGGTGCGTTTTACGTGTACCAGGCATGGGCCGGGGTGCAGGGCTATACGGTGCCGTCCGCGGATTCCTATGAGGTGGTGACGGTGACGGAGGAATTTGAGGGGACGATTCAGTCCAAGCTGGGGATTCATACCGTGATGGATTCGATTGAGCTCTATCTCGATCCGGAGGACCCGTATTATACGGTGGAAAAGGATGGCAGCGGAGAGATTTCCTATTCGCTTTATGATTATTCTGCCCTGGATACGAAAAGCAAATATGATGTCTTTTTCGGGGGAAACAACGCGCTTACACAGATCACGACACGGGCGGGTACCGGGCGGAGAATTCTGGTGATCAAGGATTCGTATGCGCACTGCTTTGTACCTTTTCTGCTTTCTGAATTTGACGAAATTGATGTGCTGGATATCCGCTATTATAATCAGGAGCTGAGTGCTCTGATTAGTGAAGGCGGATACACGGATATCCTGTTTCTGTATAATGCCTCCGGATTCGCGGAGGATACCTCGCTGACAAAGCTTTTGTATTAGCCTGGGCGGCTGTTCGGAAGCCTGGAAGCTGTTACATAGTAACATGTGTAAATTGTGCCGGATCATGCGTGAAGCACAAGTGATAAATAAGGAAGGGATACGCGATGAATTTAATTGCGGCAGCAGATGAGAACTGGGGGATCGGCTGTCAGGGGAAGCTGCTGGTGCAGATTCCGGCCGATCTGAAATCGTTTCGGGAAATGACCATGAACAGGGTGGTGGTGATGGGAAGAAAGACGCTGGAAAGCCTTCCCAATGGCCTGCCGCTGGCTGGGCGGACGAATCTGATTCTGACATCGAATCCGGACTATCAGGTTCGAAATGCTCTTGTTCTTCATTCTGTGGATGAGGTGTTAAAGGAAGTGGAGCATTACCGCAGCAGGGACGTTTACATCATCGGCGGTGAGAGTGTTTACCGCCAGTTTTTACCGTTCTGCGATACCGCGCATATTACGAAAATTCAGGAAAAGTATGAGGCGGACGCGTTCTTCCCGAACCTGGATGAAGACGGAGAGTGGGAGATTACAGCGGACAGTGAGGAGCAGACGTATTTTGACATTGAATATTATTTCCTGAAATATGAGAGAAAAAAGTACGACAGTAAGAGGAAAATACCAGATACGAGGTACGGTATCTGGTATTTTTTAATGCGCACGGCCGCGCAGGGAATATTTCTGGCTAACGCCAGACGCGGCCAGCGCGGGCGAGTAGGGAGAAAATCTTCCTGCTCGATTCCTGGTACAATTGAAAAATCGACAAGATATTACAAAATATTACGAAATATTACGAAAAAGAAACAAAACGATGAAGAAATGCGAAACGGCTCGAAAAAACTCGAAAAATAAGGCTTCTTTTGATTCTTTTAACGACGTTGCAAAGTGGTATATTTTTTAAAAAAAACTGAAAAAAGGCCGCTATTTCAAAAGTAAAACAAAATCAAACAAAAAAACACCATAAAAAATAAAAAATAACACGGGCGATGTCGAAAGAAAATATTACAAATTTATGAAAAACTGTTGACATATGGAGAGTGACCATTTATAATAGAAACACGTGAAAGCGGCGGGTATAAACAATAAGGGGCACAAATCGATCTTCTTGGGGAGACAGATCGAAATTTATGCACAGGAGAGTTTATATGCTGTTAGTAAACGGGGAAAAGACTTTGATTCGTCTCATGAAGTTCTGGCGATGTCTGAGGGCGGCTGCGCTGTTGCTGCTTGGCACCTTCCTGGTAGGCTGTATCACATGGATGATTTCTGAATTGAATTTTGGAGGTCACAGCCAGGTGGTTTATGCCGTCAGTTCTGCCTCGGAGGATGGAGTCGGTCAGGAGATCCAGGCCGGGTTGATGGGCCTTGTAAATGGCGTGGCTGATATGGAGCGATATTCGGATGTGACCAGAGTGATTCGTGTGGCAGATTCAGAGGAAGAAGTGCTGGCGGGAGCCAGCGGTGTAGACAGAAGAGCGATCCGCAAGTCCACGTTTTCGCAGGCTTCATCGACGGCAAGGCAGCTGGGGTATCTTGCCCAGCAGATGGTTTTGGATAACCAGATGTCGTCGGACGATTACTATACATTGCTGCAGATTGTGGAGGCGGAGGCTACCGGCGAGGATACGATGAGCAAGATGCTGGTGGCCAGCGTGGTATTGAATCGCGTGAAGGATTCTCACTTCCCGGATACGATTTATGAGGTAGTCTGGGAGGATGCACAGTTTCAGCCGACTTCGGACGGGCGGATTTATTCCTGCACGGTGACGGAGGAGACGATTGAAGCGGTGGAGCGCGTTCTGGCGGGTGAGGATTATTCGGAGGGTGCTTTGTTCTTTGTGGCGCGGGATGCCGCGGATACGTCAAAGCTGAGCTGGTTCGATTCCAGCCTGGTATGGCTTTATACATACGGAGGGCATGATTTCTACACATATCAGAGCAGCGTGAACGGATAGGATGCGCTGACTGATTTTTGAAAAAAGCTGTTGCATTTTCGTTGCAACAGCTTTTTTCATGTGTTATTATAAGGTTCAGGCTTCGAAGGACGTGTGGGAACATACGGAAAAGGAACCGGGAAGAATATGAACAGGTAAAGGATGATTACAGCTATGGATTTAATGTATAACAGCACGAGAAATGCCGGAAACCAGGTGACTGCCTCTCAGGCTATTCTGAAAGGACTGGCGGATGATGGGGGATTATATGTCCCGGAGCGGATCCCGGAACTGGAGACTCCGCATTGTTCTCTGGCCGGGATGTCCTATCAGGAGCCGGCATATGCGGTGATCAAGCAGTTCCTGACGGATTACAGCGAGGAAGAGCTGAAGGACTGCATTTGCAGAGCTTATGATGATAAATTTGACACGGAGGAGATTGCGCCGCTTCACACGGCGGGAGACGCTCATTATCTGGAGCTGTTTCACGGCGCGACGATTGCCTTTAAGGACATGGCGCTCTCGATTCTGCCGTATCTGATGACGACCGCGGCGAAGAAGAATCATGAGACACATGAGATTGTGATTCTGACCGCGACCTCGGGCGACACCGGGAAAGCGGCGCTGGCCGGGTTTGCGGATGTCCCGGGTACGAGGATTATTGTTTTTTATCCGAAGCATGGGGTCAGCCCGGTGCAGGAAAAGCAGATGGTGACCCAGAAGGGAGCCAATACCTGTGTGATTGGCATCCTGGGGAATTTTGACGATGCGCAGAGCGGCGTAAAGCGCCTTTTCGCGGACAAAACGCTCGCTCAGGAGCTGCGGGAACAGGGATTTTGTTTTTCCTCTGCGAATTCCATTAACATTGGCCGTCTGGTGCCGCAGATTGTCTACTATGTATACGCGTACGGGCGCCTGCTAAAGGATGGAAGGCTCAGCGCGGGGGAACCGATGAACGTTGTGGTGCCTACCGGTAATTTCGGCAACATTCTGGCTGCTTTCTATGCGAAAAATATGGGACTGCCGATCGGAAAGCTGATCTGCGCCTCGAATGAGAATAAGGTCCTGTTTGACTTTTTTGAGACCGGCGTCTATGACCGGAACCGGGAATTCGTACTGACCTCCTCTCCGTCCATGGATATCCTGATTTCCAGCAATCTGGAGCGCCTGATTTATCATGCGTCCGGGCGGGATGCGGCAGTGAATGCCGCCCTCATGCGGCAGCTGTCCGAATCCGGCCGCTATACGGTTACGGAAGAGATGCGGGCGCAGATGCGTGATTTTGCGGGAGGCTATGCGACAGAGGAGCAGACGTTTGCGGAGATTCGCCGCGTTTATGAGGACTCCGGCTATATCCTGGATACGCATACCGCGGTGGCTTCGAGCGTTTACCACAACCGCTTCGCCGGGGAATGCGGCAGTGTGCCGGTTGTGATCGCTTCCACCGCGAGCCCGTATAAATTCGCGCGCAGTGTGATGACGGCGATTGATGAAAAGAAATATGGCGTGATGGACGACTTTGCGCTGATCGATGAATTACAGAAGCTTGCAGGGACTGCCGTCCCGCGCGCGATCGAGGAAATCCGGAACGCGCCGGTGCTTCACGATACGGTGATTGAGAAGGATGAAATGGAAGCGGCGGTGAAGCGTTTCCTTTTATCATAAAGAAAAGATAACAGGACAGACCGCGTCTGCAGACGCAGAACGTAAGGGAAACTGGTTCGGATGCGGTCGTCAGCAAGCGAGTCGAAAGGGGACGATGAATTGTCAGATAGTGTATTTTATATCATGATTGATATCTTTGTGACGATCTGCGGCATCTATGTGATTGCACAGTACATTTTCATGGTGACGACGAAGGAGCTGCGGAAAAACCTGATGCTGCCGAAGGAGCTGCCGATCGAGCGCTGTAAGGACCAGAAGGGATACATAAAGGCGATGGGCACGAAGCAGCTGCTCTTTGGCATTGCGGCTACGGCCTGCGGCCTGATCAGCCTGATGCAGGATCTGCTCGGCGCTTATAATATGTATGTCTCGATGGCGGCGATGATCATTTTCATCGTGCTCGTCCTCTGGTACGGGCGCGCGTCGAAGAAGGCGATCGCTGAGTTTTGGAATTAAGGGTGGGAGAGGAATCGTTTCACAATGATACTTTCATGTCAGAATATTGCAAAGTCTTTTGGCACGGATGTGATTGTCTCCGGTGCGTCTTTTCATATGGAAGACCGGGAGAAGGCCGCGATTGTCGGCATCAACGGAGCCGGGAAGACGACGCTCCTGCGCATGATCGCGGGAGAGCTTGAGCCGGATCAGGGTGTGATCTCGATCTCAAAGGGAAAGACGCTGGGATATCTCAGACAGCATCAGGATGTGAACAGTACGGCTTCGATTTATTCGGAGCTTCTGGAGGTAAAGCGTGATCTGCTGGATATGGAGAGCAGCCTTCGCCAGATGGAGGAGCGGATGCGGCATCTTCCGGAAGTGTGCGGCGAGACGGAGACGGCCACTGTACAGGGAGAGAACCGGGAACAGCCGTTTCCGGCAGAGGATATGGATGCGCTGATGGAGCGCTATAACCGCGTATCGACGGAGTTTGAGAACCGGAATGGCTACGCGGTCCGCAGCCAGGTGGCCGGTGTGCTGAAGGGACTTGGCTTTACGGAGGAGGAGTTTGAAAAGCAGATCTGTACCCTTTCCGGCGGGCAGAAGACCCGGGTGGCGTTAGGCAAGCTTTTGCTGACCGAGCCGGATATCCTGCTTCTGGATGAGCCGACGAACCATCTGGACCTGAATTCCATCGCCTGGCTGGAAACCTATCTGCAGAATTATGAGAAGGCGGTTCTGATTGTCGCGCATGACCGCTATTTTCTGAACCGTGTCGTCACAAAAATTGTGGAGCTGGACAATGGCCATGTGATGAGCTTTGACGGGAATTACAGCGCATATGCGCAGAAAAAGGCACAGCTGCGTGAGATTCAGTGGAAGGCCTATCTGAATCAGCAGCAGGAGATCCGTCATCAGGAAGCGGTGATTGCGAAGCTGAAGTCCTTCAATCGGGAGAAGTCCATCAAGCGCGCGGAGAGCCGGGAAAAAATGCTGGACAAGATGGAAGTGCTGGAAAAGCCGTCTGAGATAAAGGCAGACATGCATCTGCGTTTTTCTCCGCGGGAGATCAGCGGCAATGATGTGCTGCAGGTACGGCACCTGGCAAAATCCTACCCGAACAATCCTCTGTTTTCGGATCTGAATTTTGAGATCCGGCGGGGGGAGAAGGTGGCGGTGATCGGCGACAACGGAACCGGCAAGACGACCATTCTGAAGATCATCAATGAGCTGGAGGACGCGAATGCGGGGCAGATTACCCTCGGCAGCCGCGTCCAGATCGGTTATTATGACCAGGAGCATCAGCTTTTGCATATGGAAAAGACACTGTTTGAGGAGATTTCGGATGTTTACCCGGATATGACGGAGACGGAGATTCACAATCTCCTGGCCTCTTTTCTGTTTACCGGGGACGATGTCTACAAACGGGTCAGCGAGCTCAGCGGCGGGGAGCGCGGACGCCTGTCTCTGGCCAGGCTGATGCTTTCGAATGCCAATTTTCTGATTCTTGATGAGCCGACGAACCACCTGGATATTACGTCGAAGGAGATTCTGGAAGAGGCATTGCGCAATTACACGGGGACGGTTCTTTATGTGTCTCACGACCGCTATTTTATCAATCAGACGGCTACGCGTATCCTGGAGCTGAAAAACCAGACACTGTTCAATTATATCGGGAATTATGATTATTATCTGGAAAAAGTCGGGGAGCTTTCCGGAGCGGCTGCTTCTGTATCTGTGAAGGATGAACGTCCGCCTTCCTCTTCCAGGGAGGACTGGGCGCGCAGCAAAGAGGAGCAGGCGAAGAAGCGGCGGCAGCAAAACGAATTGAAACGGACGGAAGAGCGCATCGCGGAGCTGGAGGAGCGTGACCGGGAGATCGATGCACTTCTTTCGCAGGAGGAGGTTTTTACTGACGTAGCGCGGTGCATGGAGCTGACCGGTGAAAAAGCTTCTGTTGCGGAAGAGCTGGAAGCCCTTTATGAAAAATGGGAAGAATTATCAGAATGATCCGGAAACGGACATGGATTTTCTGCTGTTCTGAACAGGTAGGATATATTTTTTAGAAAGAGGAATCAGTGTGTCTGAACATGAAATTTCAAAAGCGGTAGTAAAGAGGCTGCCGCGGTATTATCGGTATCTGGGAAATCTGATCAGCACGAAGGTGGAGCGGATCTCATCCAATGAGCTGAGTGACCTGATGAATGTGACCGCTTCCCAGATTCGTCAGGATCTCAATAATTTCGGCGGCTTCGGCCAGCAGGGATACGGTTATAATGTCAAATACCTTTACAACAAGATCGGGAAGATCCTCGGTCTGGACAAGACTTATAATATGGTAATTGTTGGCGGCGGCCGTCTGGGGCAGGCGATTGCGAATTATGTGAAATTTGAAAAGCGCGGATTCTCCATCAAAGGCATCTTTGATATTAATCCGGAGCTGGAGGGAACGCTGGTTCGGGGCATTCCGATCCGGATGACGGAGGAGATGCCCGGATTCCTGGCGGAAAATGAGATACAGATCGCAGCGCTGACGCTTCCAAGGGAGGGGGCGGAGGCGGTTTTGCCGGTTCTGATTGAGAATGGAGTAAAGGCAATCTGGAATTTTGCGCATACGGACCTGAAGGTGCCGGAGGATGTGGTGGTGGAAAATGTGCACCTCTCGGAGAGCCTGATGCAGCTCTCTTATGATCTGAACCACCGGAAGACAGAGAGATAAATGCTTTATGCGGGACGGCGGGAGGCTTTGACGGATGGAACTTTTGCTGAATGCGCAGCAGATGAAGGCGTGCGATGCGCGGACGATCGGACTTGGCATCCCATCCGCGGTACTGATGGAACGCGCGGCGATGGCTGTTGTGGATGAGATGGAACAGGCATCGCTGGATTTGTCAAGGGTGCTGGTGGTCTGTGGGTCCGGAAATAATGGCGGGGATGGCTTTGCAGCAGCCAGGATGCTCGCTTATACACCGGAGGGCTGGAAGAAACAGGAGCATTCCTGTGCGTATTCTTCTGGTATGCCCGATACGAAGACGGAACGGGTGCGTCAGGTGGATGTCTGGTTTGTCGGAAGAGAGGCTTCCATGACAAAAGAGACCGCATTACAGCGGCGGATTTGTGAAAATTGTGGATTGAAAATCAGCAGTAATTTTCCGGCTGCTGAATATACTACTATAGTGGATGCCATGTTTGGCATTGGACTTTCCAGGGCAGTGGAAGGCAGGTACGCACAAGCCGTCGCGTGGATCAATGCGCAGGCTGCGCAGGTGGTGGCGGTGGACCTTCCGTCCGGGTTAAGTGCGGATAGCGGACAGGTGCTCGGATGTGCGGTTCGCGCGGACCTGACGGTTACCTTTGCGGCACGCAAGCCGGGGCAGATTCTGTATCCGGGCGCGGAGTACTGTGGACGTCTGGTCTGCAGGGACATCGGGATTCCGGCCGGCTGGAAGGAGGTTGCGGCGGATACCGGGGAAATGTCTGCTGCGAACGCGCAGGGAAGCTCTCCGCATATTTTTACATATACCAGGCAGGATCTGTCCAGATTGCCGAAGCGCAGCCCCGCTTCCCATAAGGGAACTTACGGAAAGGTACTTCTGATCGCAGGCAGCGAGGGAATGAGCGGAGCGGCCGTTCTTTCGGCGCGCGGGGCGTTTCGGAGCGGCTGCGGCATGGTGCGGGTGTTTACGGCCGCCTGCAACCGGATTGTGATACAGACAGCGCTTCCGGAAGCCATGGTGACGACCTGGGAGCCGGGCGGAAGGAATCTGGAACACCTGGCGGAAGCGCTTGCCTGGTCGGATGTGGTCGGGATTGGCCCGGGACTGGGGACCTCTGCGGCTGCATGGGAGCTGCTGGAGTATGTTTTGTGTCACTGTGCGAAGCCTCTCGTGATGGATGCGGATGCCCTGAACCTTCTCGCGGCGCACTTCTCTGCGGGTATGCCGTCCGGAAAAGCTGCCGTGGGAGGACAGACCGAATCTGCTGCGCTTACCGGGGACGGCCAGGTAAAACGATCCTGGGCTGTACCGGATTCCCTGCGCGGCAAGGTGGTCCTTACTCCGCATATCGGGGAGATGGCGCGGCTTGCCGGGAAGGAAAAGCAGACAATTTCCGCGGATCCGATTGGAACGGCGCAGCGTTTTGCGAAGACCTGTGAAGTGATTTGTGTGCTGAAGGATGCGCGGACGGTGGTGTCGGATGGACAGCAGGTGTATCTCAACACCTCAGGCAATCACGGGATGGCGGTGGCCGGAAGCGGGGATGTGCTCTCTGGTGTGCTCTGCGGCCTGCTGGCCCAGGGAATGCCTGCTTTTGATGCCGCGGCGCTGGGCGTTTATCTGCACGGCCTGGCCGGTGATGCGGCGAGGGACGAACTGGGGGCATATGGAATGATGGCCGGTGATATCGCCGATGCGGTGGGAAAGGTAATGAGAGACAGATGAAAAAACATAATCGAGTGACCGCGTATATACATATGGACGCGATTGAGCGGAATTTTAGTGTCATGAGGGAGAATCTGCGGGAAGGTGTCCGGATGGTGGCGGTGATTAAGACGGACGGATACGGACACGGTGCGGTTCCGATTGCGCAGATGCTGGAGCTTCATGAATATATCTGGGGGTACGCGGTAGCCGCCGTATCGGAGGCGAGAGCACTCAGGGAAGCGGGCATTGCGAAGCCGATCCTCGTTTTGGGCTATACCTTTGCGGAGGATTATGCCTGGATGGCGGAAAATGGGGTCCGCCCGACTGTCTTTACGGTTGAAATGGCCCGCGAATTCGGCATGGCCGCATCTGCTGCCGGCGTCTCCACAAAGGAGGGCATTTCTCCGGAAGCAGACAGGGCAAAGAGACGGTTTCCGGTTCACTTGGCTGTGGACACGGGAATGTCCCGGATCGGTGTGGGAGATACGCAGGAAGGGCAGGATACGGCTCTTGCAATCGCCGGTCTGGATTCTGTTTTTATTGAGGGTGTCTTCACCCATTTTGCGAGGGCGGATGAGAGGGAGAAACGCGCTGTCAGAGAGCAGATGGTGCGATTTTCTGCCTTTTGCGACCGCCTGGAGGAGGCAGGCGTGCACGGATTTCTGCGTCATTGTTCCAACAGCGCCGGGATCCTGGAGCTGCCGGAGGCGAATATGGATCTGGTGCGCGCGGGTATTACGATTTATGGAATTTATCCGTCCGATGAAATGGACCGGGAAAGGAATCGTCTTTTCCCGGCGATGGAACTGAAATCGCATGTGGTTTACTGTAAGAAAATTCCGGCCGGGACACCGGTCAGCTATGGCGGCACCTTTGTATCCGATCATGAGATGGAGGTGGCCACCGTGCCGGTCGGATATGGCGATGGCTATCCGCGTTCTCTGAGTAATAAGGGCAGTGTGCTGATCGGCGGAAAGCGCGCGAAAATCCTTGGCCGTGTCTGTATGGACCAGTTTATGGTTGATGTGACAGGCCTGGATGTACATATTCTGGATGAAGTGACTCTGATGGGAAAGGATGGAGCGGATGAGATCACGGTAGATGAGCTCGGAACGCTTTCCGGCCGGTTCCCGTATGAATTTGTCTGTGATATCGGCAAACGGGTGCCGAGGGTGTATTGCGGGTAGCGTGTCCGGAATTGTAGATAACAGCATGGAAAGGAATCGTTGCCTTTTTTAAAGTCGCATGTATATACGAAAGAATCGGGGGAATACTTTTACCAAAATCTTTTGTATATAGGAGTGTGATGATGTGAATATTCGAAGAGGTGATATTTATTACGCGGATCTGAGACCGGTGATTGGATCGGAACAGGGCGGTATTCGCCCGGTGTTGATTATACAGAATGATGTGGGAAATCGCCACAGCCCGACGGTGATCTGCGCAGCCATTACGTCTAAGATGAATAAGGCAAAGCTCCCGACGCATGTGGAGATCGAGGCCGGAAGATACCAGATTGTGAAGGATTCCGTGATTCTGCTGGAGCAATTGCGCACCATTGACAAAAAACGCCTCAAGGACTGGGTCTGTCATGTGGACTATGAGCTTCTGGAGCGGGTCGATAAGGCATTGAAAATCAGCCTGGAGCTGCAGCTGATGCCGGAGATGCACGCGCAGACGCAGCCGCAGGGACGTACCCGAATCGCCTGTGGCAGCATGAAAAACGGACTGGAGCTGCTTACATAAGCTCCATGTTGCTCTTGACGAAAGAATGGGAAAATGCTATTCTAACAATGCTGGAATTCACCCGGATGTATCGTTTGCACAGCGGAAGGGTTGAAAAACGGGTTGCGAAGCTTATCCAGTGAAATTGAAAGAAGGAGTATATTCGTTATGTCAGGACATTCAAAATTTGCGAATATTAAGCACAAAAAGGAGAAAAATGACGCCGCGAAGGGAAAGGTATTTACCATTATCGGCCGTGAGATCGCGGTGGCGGTGAAAGAAGGAGGACCGGATCCGGCCAACAACAGCCGTCTGCGCGACGTGATTGCAAAAGCAAAGGCAAATAATATGCCGAATGACACCATCGACCGCGGTATCAAAAAAGCAGCCGGTGAGATGGGTTCTGTGAATTATGAGTATGTGACCTATGAAGGATATGGCCCCAGCGGCATCGCGATTATTGTCGAGGCTCTGACGGATAATAAGAACCGCACCTACTCCAATGTGCGGAATGCTTTTACCAAGGGCAGCGGTACGATCGGCACGCAGGGCTGTGTTTCCTATATGTTTGATAAAAAAGGGCAGATTGTCATAGACCGCGAGGAATGTGAGATGGATCCGGACGATCTGATGATGATGGCTCTGGACGCCGGGGCCGAGGATTTCTCGGAGGAAGAGGATAGTTTTGAAGTGCTTACCGACCCGGATGATTTCAGCACGGTTCGTCAGGCGCTGGAGGATCAGGGAATCCCGATGGCATCTGCGGAGGTTACGATGATTCCTCAGACTTACGTATCGCTGACGGATGAGACCGATATCCGACAGCTGAACCGTACGCTGGATCTGCTGGACGATGATGACGATGTGCAGGCGGTCTACACGAATCTGGATGAAGCGTAAGGCCGGCGGGACACCGGTCCGTTACTTTACTTTTTTATAAAGGATGATGCGGAATGATAGAGGAATTGTCCGAAATCGAAGGGATACAGAAGCTTCTTGACTGCTGCGGGGACGATGATGTGATGCAGCTGTTTCAGAAAAAGACTTACACCGATGCTTTCGAGCGCATGTACCAGGAGCGTATTTCTGTTTTTGACGCGATTGAAAAAGCGTACCATACGGCCCAGGACCAGGAGCAGTATCTGACTGCTCTCGCGGAGGCGCTTGCCGCATACGCCAGGGAAAAGGTGGATGCCTGTTCCCGGAAGAATAAAAAAGAACACCTTCAGATGGATCTGAATATGACGATGGCGGTTTTTGTGCTGCCGATGGTGCTGGAGTTTCATGGGGATTCCTCCAGGCCTCTGGCGGATGCGATGACCGAAGCCTGGAAACGCAGCTTCCCGAAGACCAATCTGCAAGCCGCGGACTACAGGACCATTGAGGGCGGCTTTCACAAGACCTGGTGCTACATCACGACGGCGGTCTGCCGCACATTTGATAAGCCGGACGACTGCTATGAGCTGAAAACGCTCCGTGAATACCGCGATACCTACCTTGTCGACAGTCCCGGCGGCAGGGAGCTGATTGAGGAGTATTATGACGTGGCTCCGAGCATTGTGAAGCACATAGATCAGCAGCCGGATTCCGGCGCGGTCTATTACTCCATCTGGGAGGAGTGGCTTGCCCCCTGTATTTCCATGATCGAAGCGGGGCAGAATGAGGCGTGCCGGGAACATTACACGGCGATGGTACATACACTGCAAAAGAAATATTTTCGAAATGATCCAGGATGACACAGGCATCAGTTTTCCAGTGCGGGAGACTGATGTTCTTTTTTGGTAACAGTTCAGAACAGCATCGAAAAGAAAAGACAGACTGTGCAGGTTTACCTGC
>JAJQGP010000140.1:21763-31124 GCA_021200475.1 Lachnospiraceae bacterium | reverse complement strand
TCTCAGAGGTGAACTTTGCTCCCGAAAATTTCAGCGTTAACTTCTGAAGACGGGGATGCGGATATCCTGAAATGGATTGAGAAGCAGAAATATAGCAAGGACTCTTCCATACAGGGAGCAATAAAAGCTTTAATCCGTGAAGATATCGCAAAACATGATGAACAGGTGTAATTATTAAAAGTCTTGCATAAATCAGAAAATGTAGTATAGTAGGAAGTGGATCAAGATTAATATTCTGATGCATTTCTGGTGGTCTCCGCCACTACGATTCCTACAGTAGATTTACGCCGTCATTTTCCCGCTTACACTTGCATTACTAAAAAGTTAGTGGTAAATTGTAAGTAACGGTTATGGGATACCCCAGCCGCGACAGACTAACCGGTCCAAGGATCGGATTTTATGGAGGATAAACCCATGGATTTGTTTGAGACATTAGTGGAGACATTGAAAAAGAACCCGAAGAAGATTGTATTTACGGAAGGTACGGACGCGCGTATCCTCTCCGCTACCGACCGTCTGGTAAAGGGCGGTGATTTTCTGCAGCCGGTACTGGTAGGTAATGTAGATGAAGTAAAAGCAGCCGCGGAAAAGGGCGGTTTCTGCATTGACGGCGTACAGATTCTGGATCCTCTGACCTATGAAGGTATGGAGGAGATGGTAGCAAAGATGGTAGAACTGCGCAAGGGCAAGATGACCGAAGAGCAGTGTCGTGAGAGCCTGAAGAAGGGCAATTATTTCGGCACCATGCTTGTAAAAATGGGCGTGGCCGATTCTCTGCTTGGCGGCGCTACCTATTCGACCGCTGACACGGTTCGTCCGGCTCTGCAGCTGATCAAGACAAAACCCGGCAATAAGAGCGTCAGCTCCAGCTTCATCCTGATCCGTGAGAAGGATGGCGTGGAAGAGCGCATCGCGATGGGCGACTGCGCGATCCAGATTGCGCCGGACGAGGATGCGCTGGTAGAGACCGCTGTTGAGACCGCGAAGACCGCTTCTTATTTCGGCATTGATCCGAAGGTCGCGATGCTGAGCTTCTCCACGAAGGGCTCTGGCAAGGGCGATGATGTGACCAAGGTAGCCAATGCGACAGCAAAGCTGAAAGCCGCATATCCGGATATGAAGGTAGACGGTGAAATGCAGTTTGACGCTGCAGTTTCTCCGGAAGTCGGACAGCTGAAGTTCCCGGGATCCCCGGTGGCAGGGCAGGCGAATACCGTTATCTTCCCGGAAATCCAGTCCGGCAACATCGGTTACAAGATCGCTCAGAGACTGGGCGGATTTGACGCATTTGGACCGATCCTTCAGGGACTGAACGCGCCGATCAATGACCTCTCCCGCGGCTGCAATGCCGATGAAGTGTACAAGATGGCGCTGATCACGGCTGTGATGGCATAAAATCGGTGGGAAACGGCGTCAGGAATTTTGTCTGACCGCGATATTATTACATATACGGACGGATCCATCTGACATCGCTACCCATGAACCCCGAAACAAAGAACCGCTCTGCGGCAGACGTAGCATTCTCATCTGCATACAGAGCGGTTTTTCCGTTCTTTTCCATTACGGTCACAACCCGGCCACACAGTAAGTGCGTGGTCGCTTTGTGACCAGTAACCTTCTTTTCACCTCATCCGATACACCAAAAAGTACTTTACATTCCCAGATACTGCGAGCTTGACCGCTCCAGTGCTTCTTTCGCATTCTTTACATTTTCCAGGTCCTGATCGGTCATCTTATCCAGCCGGAATTTGGAAAGTGCCTTCTGCAAAGCGTTGCAGTCGTTTTTGATCTGTTTGGACGCATTCTTATCCAGGTCTTTTTTACGTTCCTTGTATGCCTGCTGCGCTTTTGCCAGAAGACTCTGCGCCTCGTTTGTAATCTCGATCGCCTCCCGTCTCTGATCATCTGCTCCGGCATAAGCCTGTGCCTCAAAGATCGCCTGCTGAATCTCAGACTCAGACATCCGGTCATCCGCTGTAATTGTAATCGACTGCTCTTTCTGCGTGTCAAGGTCTTTCGCAGAAACCTTCAGGATTCCATTCGCATCAATATCAAAGGTGACCTCGATCTGCGGCACACCCGCCGGGGCACGGCGAATGCCTTTGAGTTTGAATTTCCCGATGGATTTATTATCGCGTGCCATCGTACGCTCGCCCTGAAGCACGTTAATCTCAACATCGCGCTGATAGGCCGCTGCCGTAGAGAATACCCGCGAGTAACGGTAAGGCACAGTCGTATTTCGCTCTACCAGCCGTGTTGCCACACCACCCACCGTCTCGATCGACAGGCTTAAAGGGGTGACATCCATCAGCAGCAGATCCATGCCGGTATCCGCTGCCATCAGAGAATTGCCCTGCAGGGTACTCCCCAGAATCGCCGCTCCCTGCGCTACGCACTCGTCCGGATTGATATTTTTGGATGGTTCCTTCCCCGTCAGCTGGAAAACCTTTTGCTGTACAGCCGGAATTCGCGTAGAACCCCCGACGAGAAGTACACGTCCCAGCTGTGCCGCGGTAATCCCCGCGTCAGAAAGAGCCGTCTGCACCGGCACCTCTGTGCGGCGAACCAGGTCCGCCGTCAGCTCGTTGAATTTGTTTCTTGTCAGGGTACGTTCCAGATGAACCGCTTCCCCTTTCACCTGTGAGAGGTAAGGAAGCACAATGTTCGTCGTCTCCGACGTTGAAAGCTCCTTCTTCGCCTGCTCCGCCGCTTCCTTTATGCGCTGCATGGCCGCGAAATCATGTTTGATATCCACCCGATATTGCGACTTGAACTCCGCCACCAGCCAGTCAGATACCCGCTGGTCGAAATCGTCGCCGCCCAGATGATTATCGCCGGATGTCGATAGAACCTCAATCAGACCTTCTCCAATCTCGATGATCGAGACATCAAATGTGCCGCCGCCCAGATCGTAGACCATTACCTTTTGTGCCTCTCCGTGATCCAGGCCGTAGGAAAGCGCCGCGCTCGTCGGCTCATTGATGATACGCTTCACATCCAGTCCCGCGATGCGCCCGGCATCCTTCGTCGCCTGCCTCTGTATATCATTAAAATAAGCTGGTACCGTAATCACAGCTTCTGTCACACTCTCACCGAGAAAATCTTCTGCATCTTTTTTCAGCTGCATCAGAATCATCGCGCTGATCGTCTGCGGCTTATACTGCTTCCCGTCAATGCGGATGTCCCAGTCCGATCCCATGTGCCTTTTGACTGACGTAATCGTCCGTTCCGAATTCGTCACCGCCTGCCGCCGCGCCGCATCGCCAACCAGCCGCTCTCCGTTTTTGGAAAATGCCACCACACTCGGTGTCGTTCGTCCTCCGGTCGGATTGGGAATAATAACCGGCTGGTCATTTTCCACTACCGATACACAGCTGTTTGTTGTGCCCAGATCAATTCCAATTACTTTACCCACTTTTGTTTCCTCCGTTTTTTCCTGTTATGATAGAAAACAGTATACACCATTTTATTGCGAAAACCAGTTTCAGAAGCATTTCGTGTCCATGCGTTCCTTCCTGTTTTTTTCATCTCGTCCAAGTATAGCTTTCTGCAAATAGAAAATCAAGCCATTAAAGTTTGCTTTGTTACATTTTTATTGAATATGTTCATTAAATTTTTCTAACTTTTCTAAACAGAACATGTGTTTCGCACGCACGCGCGAATAAATTCATCTTCAGGAAACTCATTTAGTTACATATTTTGACATTTTCTTCGCAAATCGTACACAAAATAGGCACATCTTTTTCGTAGAGTAAAGTTCTAAAAGGTAATATAACTGCTCAGCATTTTTGCAGTTATGAAAAAACTCCTTACTGCAAAAAAATCCAACAGGAGAGAGGACTCGAGAATGAAAAAAGAAAACAAAAAGATGGCGCAGCAAAAACGTGCGGCCGAGCGCGCAAAAAAAGAACGACAGAAAAAGATCAAAAGAACTCTTTCGATTGGAATCTCAGCCGCTTTTTTTGTGGTTCTGATGATTGCCATCTTTGTTGATATCTTCCAGCCTTTTCACAGTTCCACCGATGACACGAATGAAACGGCGACGGAAAGCGTAACGGAAGAGATTTCCTATTCCACTGACCCATCCCTGACCGTCGAGGACGGCGACACTGTAAACATTGATTACGTCGGATCCATCGACGGTGTCGAATTTTCCGGCGGAAACACAAATGGAACCGGCACGGATCTTATCATCGGATCCGGCACCTACATTGATGACTTTGAAGAACAACTGATCGGCTATCATCCGGGAGACACGGTTGAAGTCACGGTCACATTTCCTGAAGATTACGGAGTCGATGAGCTGAATGGACAGGAGGCAGTCTTTGAAGTAACAATTAATGGTATTTACGAGTAAAAGAGTTCAGAAAGAAAGGTTTTGGTATCATGGGACAGGACAAAGAAACAACAAAAGACAGCATTTTTACTGCACTGACGCAATTAATGGAGCAAAAGGAATACAAATACATCACTGTCACGGATATTGCCAGAAAAACCGGTGTATCCCGTATGACATATTACCGCACCTACTCTTCCAAGGAAGATATCCTGGTGCAACACTTCCGGAAGGTTGCACAGAAGATGGTCTCTGACGCACAGGGCAGCGCAGAACGGGCGCTCTGTCTCTTTTTTACCTGGTTTCAGAAACACCGGAATCTGATCGAGCTTCTCGAGCAGGCGCATCTGATGAAGCTTTTGATTGATTGTTTTTCTGTATTTACAGATTTTCTGTATCACACGATTCATTCGGAAGAAGACGCGCAGCCAGAATCCGAATACGCCGTACGGTTTGAAGCCGGTGGGTTGTTCGCCCTTCTGACGCATTCGCTCACTGAGAGAGCCGAGGAAACGCCGGAGGAAATGGCCCGGATTACATTGAAGATCATGCGAAAATAATCCGATATATTTTCACTTTGTTCCTGCATATTTTCCGTTTTTTGTTAAAAATGACAATTGTCAGGGACAAACAAATATGCTATTCTCTCAGAAAACAGGTAAGGAGATGAATGGCTATGCGATGTTGCATCTGTGATACTCTCATTCGAAACCCGCACGCATCCGTACCGCTCTTTCCAAATGATGACAGTCCGGTCATCTGTCTCGAATGTAATATACAGCGGAGATATCTGATTCTGGGCAGTAACGACAGAAAACGGGTTGCAAAAAATATTTTGAAGCAAGTATTTCTTCAAATAATCTGAAGCCAGAGGTTCTTCAATATACCGCAGACCTGATCCGATACAATTCGGCAGGTCTGCCAGAATCCGAGGAGCCAAAAAGGCAGAGAAAAAAATCATATCCCGGCAAGGAAGCCGCCATGGGAACAGGTCAGAAGAGGCTGGTTCTGGCAGGCAGCGGCTCCTGACCAGACACCTTCCTCCTGTATTGGAAGGTTTTTTATTTTTTATCTATATTTTTCTGGTAACTGTTCAGTACCTTCACAGTTACGGGACTTATCCCGCACTTTGTGCGGGATGCCGTCCTGGCGAAGGAAAAAGTCCATTTAAAATCGCTGCGCGATGGGACTTTTTCCTGTAGAATGCACGTTTTCATACGTACCTCGCAGTGAGTGCGAGGTACTGTCCTGAATAGTTACTTTTTCTGTTCTTATTTACGAATAAATATCTCTCCTCAAATATCAATTTCTATGTTATGATAATGGCAGTTCAGAAAAGGAAGGAGAGTCATTTATGCCTGCAAATGCTGCGTCCGTGCGCACATACCTCGCGATCGACCTGAAATCATACTTTGCCAGCTGTGAAGCCGCTGACCGCCAGATGAATCCGCTGACGACGAATCTGGTCGTAGCGGATTCTTCGCGTACAGAAAAGACGATTTGTCTGGCGGTCTCTCCCTCTCTTAAGGCGCATGGCATTCCCGGAAGAGCCAGACTTTTTGAAGTCATACAAAAAGTAAAGGAGATCAACGCCGCCAGGCTCACCCGGCTTCGCCGCATCAGCCACAACCAGGAGGCCGAATTTGCGATGCCATCCTGGGATGCCGAAGCCCTGGAGAAAGACCCCAGCCTGGAGCTTTCCTACATCATAGCTCCGCCGCGAATGAAGCTGTATGTCGAAACTTCCGCACAAATCTACCGTATTTACCTGAAATATGTCGCGCCGGAGGATATCTTTTCCTATTCCATCGACGAGGTCTTCATTGACGCGACCGCTTACCTTTCCACCTACCAGATGACTGCGCATGAGCTGGCAATGACCATGATCCGGGAAGTTCTTTACACCACGGGCATTACCGCTACAGCCGGTATTGGAACAAATCCGTATCTCGCAAAGATCGCTATGGACATTGTAGCGAAGCACGTGCCAGCTGACAAGGACGGCGTACGGATCGCGGAGCTGGACGAATACAGCTACCGGGCAAAGCTCTGGGATCATCAGCCGCTGACCGATTTCTGGAGGGTCGGCAGAGCGACTGCCAGAAGGCTGGAAAAGCACTATCTCTACACCATGGGAGACGTCGCGCGGGAAAGCCTGAATGACCCGGAATGGTTCTACCGGACATTTGGAATTGATGCGGAGATTCTCATGGACCATGCCTGGGGCATCGAGCCAGTCACAATGGAGCATATCAAAAACTACAAGACGGACAACCACAGCATTTCGGAAGGGCAGGTACTCTCCGAGCCTTATCCATATGACCGTGCCAGAATCATCGTCCGGGAAATGGCAGACAGCCTGGTTCTTCAGCTTGTGGAAAAAAGACTGGTGACGGATCAGCTTACTCTGGACATCTCTTATGACCGTGAAAATGTTGACAGAGGAACGTATCATGGAGATATAAAGACCGACCACTACGGTCGCCTTGTCCCAAAACCGGCCCACGGAAGCTGTCGGCTTGCCGCTCCGTCAAACCTCGGGTCCATCCTTCTCGATGCTGCCGTTGGTATTTTTGATAAGATCGCTGACCGGAACCTGACCATCCGCAAAATCAACATCGCCGCCGGGCATGTCATCCCGGATGAGGGCGTATTCCAGCTGGATCTGTTTACCGATGTGGAAAAGCAGGAAAAAGAGAAAAAATTGCAGGCGGCTGTCGCTTCCATTAAGCGGCGTTATGGCAAAAATGCCATCCTGAAAGGCACTAATTTTGAGAAAGGAGCGACCATGCGGGAACGAAATGGACAAATCGGAGGCCATAAGGCATAAAGTAAGCCTGCAAAGAGAAACGCATTCAGGGGGAGAACCAGTTCAGTCATGACCACTTCAGAAGAAAAATACAAAGACATCATCCACAAAAACTGGCCCGCAGACCCGGCCATTTACCGAAAACACCCGAAGATGTCCCTTGCGGAACGGGCAAAGATCTTTGCACCCTTTGCGGCTCTGCGCGGACACAGTGACCGCCTCGGGGAAGAGGCGGGAAAGCTTCTGCTCACGACACGCATAGAGTTATCGGAAGAAGAGACAGAAATTCTCTCCGGCAAGCTTTCACAGATCAAAAATGGAATGAACGTAACCGTTATTTATTTTAAACCGGAAAATTCCGACAGCGAAACCGGATACTATATCTCCCTCTCCGGTAAGGTCACTGGCCTTGATCCTTCGTATCAGGTCCTGCACATCGCTACTGGCATCCAGGGGGAAAAGGGCGAAATCATCCAGGATATCCACTTCAACGACCTGGCCGATGTACAGAGCGACGTGTGCAAAGACCTGTTCTGAACCCTTCCCAGACTATAAGATTTCAATCCCTGCCTCACGGCAGACTTTCATCGTCTCCTCATCCCAGATACCGGCCTGCACTTCGCCGACATGAGCTTTTTTCAGCAGAAGCATGCAGATCCGTGACTGGCCAATGCCGCCCCCGATCGTCAGAGGAAGCTTATTTTCCAGAAGCATCTGATGGAAAGGCAGACTCCTTCTCTCGTCGCAGCCGGCCTTGGTGAGCTGTTCGTCGAGCGATTTTGCGTCTACACGAATGCCCATAGAAGAGACCTCCAGCGCACACTGCAGCGGCTCATGCCAGAAAAGCAGGTCGCCATTCAGCTTCCAGTCGTCGTAGTCCGGGGCGCGTCCATCGTGACGAACGCCCGATTGCAGCAAATCGCCAATCTGTAAAATAAAAATCGTCTTTTTCTCCCGCGCATAAGCGTTCTCACGTTCTTTGGGCGTCATATCCGGATAAAGATCTTCCAGCTCCTGAGATGTGATGAAGGAAATCTCGCGGCACAGTTCTGTGTCAAGCTGTTCATAGCGGTACTTCACCTCGTCCAGTGTGTTGCAAATGGATTCTACAATCCGCTTCACTGTCATTTTCAGATAGTCAAAATTCCGATCCTCCGCCGTGATAATTTTCTCCCAGTCCCACTGGTCTACATAGGCGGAGTGGAGATTGTCAAGCTCCTCATCCCGACGAATCGCATTCATGTCACAGAGCAGGCCGCTGCCTACATGAAAATCATAGCGGTAAAGCGCCATCCGTTTCCACTTTGCCAGAGAATGAACTACCTGGACTGAAACTCCGGCGTCCGGGATTTCAAAGGAAACCGGCCGTTCCACACCATTCAGGTCGTCATTCAGGCCGGTAGCCGGATCCACAAACAGCGGAGCCGTCACGCGCTTCAGCTTCAGCGCCATGCAAAGCTTGCTCTGCATGAGATTTTTGATCAGACCGATCGCTTCCTGTGTTTCATAATTGTTTAAACAGGAGTGATAATTTTCAGGGATTACTACATGACTCATGATTCTGCGTCTCCTTTCGTATTCGGCTTCTGCAGAAGCCTGTTCGACATGCTCTATACAATCGGATCGGGGGAATGCCATTCTCCACTGGCAGCAAACCTCCAATTTCCGTATGCAGCCATGTGCATACAAAAAAAGCCAAACATCAATCTATGTCTGGCGGTTTACCTAAAAGCGCGAGACGGGATTCGAACCCGCGACCCCTGCCTTGGCAAGGCAGTACTCCACCACTGAGCCACTCGCGCATCTTCTGTTTTCTGTTCGACTCTGCATTTCTGTCCGTCGAACAATGCATACTATACTACATCTTTCCCGATCTGTCAACACCTTTTTTCAAATTTTTTCAATTTTTAAATTATTTCAAAAATATATACAATTATGAGAACAGGTATCCAGCCAATGAAAATCGCGTCTACGCTTCGGATGGGCAGCACCGCGATGGGCTATCCCGTTCACAGGACGAGGATGCCTCCCCGGCGAGGGGCCGATACGGTTTCCACTACGTTTTCCACCCTCGCCGTTCTGCGCTTCCGTCTGAACGTTTCATGTAAATTTACCGGCATTCTCTTCGAATCACAAACACCGTTGTCTGTTTCTTTTCATTGAGCAGAAATTTCTTTTCAATGTGAAATTCGGACACGGCACGCACAGATTCCAGC
>JAJQGP010000140.1:9328-21753 GCA_021200475.1 Lachnospiraceae bacterium | reverse complement strand
ACATAATTGGGCTCCGAAGTGTAAATGATGAGCACCGCCTCCTCTTTCAGAAGCGCACCGATGGTTTCAAAAAAGCGGTGATACAGCTCCCGCAGCGCCCCCTTGCTTCCCTCCGGTACCGTCTGCGGCATATCCGTGATCACTTCGTCAAAGAGATACTCGTGGGTAAACGTAAAATAATCCCGGTGTACATAATTAACGATACATCCGGCCCGCTGCGTATTGCGCCGTGCCTTCTCGATCGCTTCCCCAAACAGATCCAACCCGTACATCGTCCCGGTCTTCACTGCCCTGCTCCGTTCAATCAGCATTGTTCCAACACCGCAGAAGGGATCCAGAATCTGTGCCCCCTCTTTCAGCCACGGGCGCGCCAGATAAGCGGTCAGAGCCGCATTCACCGGTGCGATGGAGGAGGCCACCACCTCTTTCCGGTACTCAAATCGCCCGTCAAAAGATGCTGACGGCTTCAGCATAGCGGCAAAGGAACCATCCTTCCGCAAAACCAGGCGCACCTCAACCTCGTAGTCTGTCACAGAATTGATCAGGCGCGCGCCGGACGCTTTTTCAAGGGCATCAGAGAGTTTTCGAAGATAAACTCCCTTTTTCTCCTGATACTGTCCCGCACAGAACAAATCCGCTCCGGCAGCGGCTTCTCGCGAAGAACGCTCGCCGTGCGGTGAACTGCCTGTGTTCTGCCCTCTTAATTCAATACGGAACAGAAAAGCGCCGGCCCCATTGTAAATCCGGTCAAGCAGCGTAAGAACCGGTCCGGCAAGAAGCTCTCCGCACTGCGCAGGCTGATCCGCCAAAAGGGGTCTCGTCCTGACAGGAAAGAGCAGTTCACTGTAGGTACGGATCTGGCGGATATCTTTCAGGGAAGCACCGTCCACGCGGACACCCCCTGCAAGCATCGTGATCTTTCCTTTTTGAATCTGTTCCGCTGTCGCTTCTCTCTGACGCCGGTTCGTAAGCAGAATCACATCCTCTGGCTCTTTTTCTCCCGAAAACCGATGATGACGGACCCCGCTGCAGCGCAGAACCATTGTCTGCAAAACCCGGATCTCTTCCGAAACATGCTTCCACTCCTCCGGCTGCCATTCCGGCACATCGCGCAGCAAGGCAAGCTGCTGCTCCAGTCCGGCAAGAATCGGCCGATAATCCAGCTCTGACATCGCTTTCAGATAATCCGCGCGGATAAAGCGCGTCTTCTCTTTTCGGTATGCGTCAAAAAGAACCGGAAGTAAATCTTCCGATTCCATCTTTCCAAGCACAAGCGCGGCATTTTTTCGAACCTTGGGATCCTCATGAGAGAGAAGTTCGCAAAGCTTTGAAAAATCTCCTCCCAGCAAATACGCAAATTCGCGTCGACCATTTTCCTCTTTCAGTTCCTCACGCAGGCGAATGAGGTTCTCTCTGACCTCTTCCCCCGCACAGATTTTTTCATAATTTTCTCTGACCATACTTCACGTTTCTCCCTAAAACTACAGCCAAAATCCCTTATTCCGCTGCCTCCCGGCATTCCTCTATGTACGCCATCACATCGTCCTTGAACGCTTCCCACTTATCTTCATTCTCAACATAATAGAGCGGACATGCCTTACCGGTCACATCATAATGGCGGATAATCGCATCGCGGTCCAGATCATACATATCAACCAGATAAGCGGTCAGCTTTACCAGGGATTCATAAGTCGCCTCCGTAAACTGTCCCGTTGTATCCAGATGGCAGTTTTCAATGGAAACGGAATAATGGTTCGCACTATTGGAGGCATAAGCAATCTCGCCCGGCGGCACACATTCAATGATCTCGCCCTCGATACCGATCACAAAATTCGCACTCATGGACACCGCCTCATCCTCCGTGATCTGACCGCTCTCAATCAGGTCCCCGTTGTTTTTCAGGCTTTCAAAATAATCATGATTCTGCTGCGCAGTTGTCTTCGGATTGGCGAGATAATGAATCACGATATTCGTAATCTCGTCACAATACTCGCCCGGACGCGACCAGTCGTTAATGGTCAGCAGCTGTACATCAATACCCGGATCCGGCACAACCATGGCCTCTTCTTCTGTCTCCGCCTCAGTTTCCGGCAGTTCCGTCTCTATCAGAAGCGTCTCATTCAGAAGGGCATCGATATCCATATCATCCTCAGGGAGCAGGGAGAGCAAAAGTCCGATGGCAGCTGCGGTAAAGACAATCACAGCTGTCCAGATCAGGACCCGGCTCATTCTGATTTTTCCTTTTCCCTTCTTCTCTTTCCTGCTCATACTGATGTACTCCGTTCCGCAGCCACCCCGATTTCCGGATGATCTTCGTCCTGTATCTGTCCGCTGAAGCGCATCCTTACAGGTCACCCCTGTTCAAACCGACGGAACCCCGGCTGTTACGGATGTGACCTGCAGCTGCACGTTTTTCTCTGTTACTGGTAACTGTTCAGTCCCTTCACAGTTACTATTACTGTTCTACGCTGTAGTTCGGCGCTTCTTTCGTAATATGAATATCATGCGGGTGCGACTCTTTCAGGGACGCTGCTGATATCTTCACAAATTTACCGTTCTCTTTTAATTCCTCAATCGTTCTTGTACCGCAGTATCCCATACCGGAACGGATCCCGCCGACAAGCTGAAAGACCGTATCCTCCACACTGCCCTTATAAGCCACACGGCCCTCTACGCCTTCCGGAACCAGCTTTTTCGCGTTCGACTGGAAATAACGGTCCTTGCTGCCATTCTCCATCGCTGCGATCGAGCCCATGCCACGGTATACTTTATATTTTCTGCCCTGGTAGAGTTCAAAGGTTCCCGGGCTCTCGTCACAGCCAGCGAACAGGCTGCCCATCATACATACATTCGCGCCGGCAGCGATCGCCTTCGTCATATCGCCGGAGTACTTGATCCCGCCATCTGCGATAATCGGAATCCCATACTGCTTTGCCACCTCATAGCAATCCATCACAGCCGTTACCTGCGGAACGCCAATGCCAGCTACCACACGGGTCGTGCAGATCGACCCCGGTCCAATCCCAACCTTCACCGCGTCAACGCCTGCCTCAATCAAAGCTTTTGTCGCCTCGCCGGTCGCCACATTGCCCGCAATCACCTGGAGATCCGGGAATTTTTCCTTTATCATGCGTACACAATTCAGAACATTCGCAGAGTGTCCATGAGCAGAATCCAGCACAACCACATCCACCTGCGCCTCTACAAGCGCAGCTGCCCGCTCCAGAACATTCGCTGTGATGCCCAGTGCCGCCCCACACAGAAGTCTGCCTTTATCGTCTTTTGCAGAATTCGGGTATTTAATCTGCTTTTCGATGTCTTTTATTGTAATAAGACCCTTTAGATTAAAATCATCGTCTACGATCGGAAGCTTCTCTTTTCTTGATTTTGCAAGAATCGCCTTTGCTTCCTCGAGTGTCACGCCAACCTTCGCCGTAACCAGGCCTTCGGAAGTCATGGAATCTTTGATTTGCTTTGAGAAATCCTTTTCAAATAAGAGGTCACGATTTGTCAGAATACCGACCAGCTTGCCATTTTCTGTAATCGGAACGCCGGAAATGCGAAATTTTGTCATCAGCTCATCCGCATCCGCCAGGGTATTCTCCGGCGAGAGGTAAAACGGATCGGTAATGACGCCATTCTCAGAACGCTTTACCTTGTCCACTTCCTCCGCCTGCTGTTCAATCGACATATTTTTGTGGATAATACCGATCCCGCCCTGCCGGGCCATCGCAATTGCCATGCGGTGTTCTGTAACTGTGTCCATCCCTGCACTCATCATAGGGATATTGAGAACAATCTTCTTTGTCAGATGCGTCGTCAGATCCACCTGATTCGGAATCACCTCAGAATAGGACGGCACAAGCAGTACATCATCGAACGTAATTCCTTCGCCAATAATCTTTCCCAAGACATTTTCCTCTCTTTCTCTGAATTGTTATTCCGCTAGTCTATCAAATCCCGGATATCATGTCAACCTTTTTTCGTTTTAATACAGATTCACCTTGCGTGGCGCAATGCGGCGAATATCGTTCAGAATCTCGTCATCCAGCTCCACAGCAATGATCTTCTGGCCTTTTTCTCCGTTAAAGACCAGAATGTAGCTCTTCTGCGGTTCCTTTTTTGATGTGTAATCGTCATACTTTGTCCCCGGACGGCTCAGATAAGAATCCAGTGCATGGGACTTCAGCGGCGCAAGAACCTCCAGATGCTCCATATCGTAGCTGCAGATTCTCTTACGTTTCTGTCTGGAATAAATCGCATCAATATCCAGCTCGCCGTTCACATAGAGGTACTCATACTCCACATCCATCTTCTGCCCGACAAAGATTGTCAGCAGCAGAAACCCCAGCGCAAGAATCAGGATCGGCCACAATACCATCCCGAATATTACGCAGATTCCGGTCATTACCGGAAAAAAACCTTTCAGAAATTTTTTCCCTGCCGGTGTCTCCGGCTTCACCAAAATTTCTCTGTACGTGTCACCCATTTTCTTTCTCCTCCTTTTATTCGCAGAAAACGTCTGTTTTCCGCAATCATACCCTTTTCAGGGTTTTCTTCCACACATTGTCCTCTCCTGCTTTTCCCGCGAAACAGCTGTTCTTTTCCGGCAGGAAAGTGCCCGTCCGGTTCCGTTTCAGGTGAAGGCTCACTCACTAAACAGCCATTCAAAAAACGACAGCACCATCTCCACTTCTGCCTCAGAGTTTACGACTACCCCGCCATACACCGCATCCGGGTAAACCTCATACTCTTCCAGCTTCGCTGCATCTGTCAGATCAAGCGCACACGGAATGGACTCGCCATCCTCCGCTTCCAGCCAGACAATCTGATCCGACCATTTCTCCAGCTCCTCCTCCGTAAGGATCTCCCGCAGGTCCGAAAAATAGCTCTCCCCGGCGTACTCCTCAAACGTTTCCACATCCATAAGCACAATATCCGCCATCTGCGCGGAAATGACTGCGATAAACTTCATCTGGTAAGCGTAACTTGTCGTAGCATCGTCATCATCCAGGATCGTACTGGTATCGAGCGTGATCTCTTCTTTTTCCCCGATGCCTCCGATGTATTCGGTATAATCTGCCACCATCTCCTCCGAATCCACGTAGTAGGAATTGCAGTTCACCATATACACGGATAACAGAGTATCCATCTGAAGGTTGTGAAAAATCGTTATCCCCAGATTGATTCCGCAAATGATCACGACAATCGCCACCATCAGCGACTTGTAATAGTCCCACACATATGCCAGTCTGCCCTTCCATGAAAGCAGCTTCAGCTTTCCCCACTCTTCCCGGATCTTATCCTGGATCCTGTCTTTCAGTTTCCGGTCGTCCTCATCCATCTGTCTGCTCCTTTACTCGTAACTCTTCCGTGCCTTCACAGTTACGAGGGGCTTCGCTCCTGTGCAGAACTCTCGAAAATACGGATTTACTGTGTCTCGCATTCGCATATAGAGGCATTGTAACACAAAAGAGGGCAGACTTCTACAAGTTTACCCTCTTTTTTACAAACTTTTCACATATTCGGGCGTCAGTCCTGGGACGGATTAATACATGCCTTCCCCGCCACCTGCCGGCATCGCCGGAGCCGGCTCTTTGATCGTGCCGACAACCGCTTCTGTCGTAAGCAGGGTAGCCGCTACGCTGGTCGCGTTCTGCAGTGCGCTTCTTGTTACCTTCACCGGATCGAGGATGCCTGCCTCAACCATATCTACATAGCTCTCTTTGTACGCATCAAAGCCTGTACCCGGCTGTGCCTCGCTGACCTTGTTCACAATGACAGAGCCCTCCAGTCCTGCATTCTCAGCGATATAGAACAGCGGAGCCTCCAGTGCCTTCAGAATAATCTTCGCGCCGGTCTTCTCATCCCCTTCCAGGGTTTCAGCAAGCTTCGCCACATCCTTCGCTGCGTGTACATAAGCAGATCCGCCGCCTGCAATGATGCCTTCCTCTACAGCTGCCTTAGTCGCCGCCAGTGCATCCTCCATGCGGAGCTTCGCTTCCTTCATCTCTGTCTCCGTAGCAGCTCCGACACGAATCACCGCTACACCGCCTGCCATCTTCGCAAGACGCTCCTGAAGCTTTTCTCTGTCAAAATCAGAAGTGGTCTCTTCAATCTGTCCGCGAATCTGAGCTACACGCGCCTTGATCGCATCCTTATCACCAAGGCCATCTACAATGATGGTATTCTCTTTCTGTACCTTTACGGATTTCGCGCGTCCAAGCATATCCATGGTTGCGTCCTTCAGTTCAAGGCCAACCTCCTCAGAGATCACCTGGCCGCCGGTCAGGATCGCGATATCCTGCAGCATTTCTTTTCTTCTGTCGCCATATCCCGGAGCCTTTACGCCAACCACCTGGAATGTACCGCGCAGCTTGTTTACAATCAGAGTCGTCAGAGCTTCACCCTCGATATCCTCTGCGATAATCAGCAGCTTCCGTCCAGACTGAACAATCTGCTCCAGCAGCGGAAGAATCTCCTGGATATTGCTGATCTTCTTATCTGTGATCAGGATCATCGGATCATCCAGAACCGCTTCCATCTTATCATTATCGGTAACCATATATGCAGAAATATAGCCTCTGTCAAACTGCATCCCTTCTACCAGGTCAAGCTCCGTCTGCATCGTCTTCGATTCTTCGATCGTGATCACGCCATCCTGGGAAACCTTATCCATCGCATCCGCAACCAGTTCGCCTACCGTCTCATCCCCGGAGGATACCGCAGCAACTCTTGTAATCTGCTCCTTGCCGCTTACCATCTGGCTCATAGCCTTGATGGACTCAACTGCCGTATCGGTCGCTTTCTTCATGCCCTTTCTCAGAACAATCGCATTTGCTCCGGCTGCGATATTCTTCAGACCTTCATGCACCATCGCCTGCGCGAGCACCGTAGCGGTCGTCGTACCATCGCCTGCCACATCATTTGTCTTAGATGCAACTTCCTTAATCAGCTGTGCACCCATGTTTTCGAAGGGGTCTTCCAGTTCGATCTCTTTTGCAATCGTCACACCATCGTTTGTGATGAGCGGAGAACCATACTGCTTATCCAGAACTACATTTCTTCCTTTCGGTCCAAGCGTCACACGAACCGTGTCTGCTAGCTTATTTACCCCTGTCTCAAGTGCCGCTCTTGCGTCAGCGCCATATTTAATTTCCTTTGCCATGTCTTTTTGCCTCCTGATTTATATTATTAATAATCTTTCACTTATTCAGAACAGCAGGCCACAGGGCTACGCTTCGCTCCGGTCGGTGCTGAACGAGCGCCACCGGCGCCCAGCACCTGTCTTTTCTTTTCGATGCTGTTCTGAACTGTTACAATAATCTTATGCTTCCACAATTGCAAGAATATCGCTCTGTTTTACGATTACATATTCCTCATCGTCAAGCTTTACTTCGTTGCCTGCGTACTTTGAATAAATCACACGATCGCCGGCCTTCACTGTCATCTTTACTTCCTTGCCATCTACCAGTCCGCCCGGCCCTACAGCAACAACCTCTGCTTCCTGCGGTTTTTCCTGTGTCTTACTTGTCAGAATAATGCCTGACTTTGTCTTCTCTTCCGCTTCCTGCTGTTTCAGAACAACTCTGTCTGCTAACGGTACTAACTTCATATCTAACTCCTCCTTAGATGGTATCTGCGATTTGATTTTATTAGCACTCGTTTAGTTCGAGTGCTAACGAACAATGCTTATATTAGTGAAAATGAAGGGAATATGCAACTTTCATTTGAGTCGTATTTTTCGTGTATATCTTTTTATATCTCTTAAAATCTCTTATTTTCTCTTTTTTTCATAACAATTCCATTTTTTTGAAAAATTTCGCCCTGCCGACACGTTTTCTTCCCTGTAGTCCCTCCTCTGCATACAGTTGAAAATCGCCGGCTCTTTCCCTCCATCTGGTTCTGCCTGACCGATAATTAGCGTCAACTATCAGTTAATTCTGTGTACTGATATTATTTTTGTGATTGACATAACCGCTTTTCTGTTGTATCATAACGTTAATTTCTTTCTATTTCATCAAATAATTCTCGCAATTATCTAAATCAAAATCCTTTGCAAAACCAGTCTTTTTTTGTAAAATCTCCGGATTTTCAAACCAGAAAGGAGGAAATCTCTTGTACAGCAAGGTACATACTGCAGCCCTTAGCGGCGTGCAATGCCGATTAATCTCAGTGGAGACAGACGTCAGTGACGGACTGCCCGTTTTTTCTATGGTAGGGTATCTGGCTTCTGAAGTGAGAGAGGCACAGGAGCGGGTGCGGACGGCCCTGCGCAATTCCGGATTTCACATACAGCCGAAACGCATTATGGTCAATCTGGCCCCGGCGGACATTCGAAAATCCGGTTCCGGATATGATCTGCCAATTGCCATTGCTCTGCTCGCGGCTCATTCTTATCTGCCGCAGCAGGGACTGGAGACCGTCTTTTTTGCCGGAGAACTCGGACTGGATGGCAGTCTCTGCCGGATTCCGGGGATTCTCGGTATGGTGCTGGAGGCAAAACGGGCGGGGTTCACTTCCTGTCTCATCCCGGCAGAAAATGCTGCGGAGGGCGGCGTGATTCAGGGCATCTCTGTCTACGGAGCCGCTTCTCTGCGCGATGTTGTGAATCATCTTCTGGGAGTACGCCATTTGAAGGAAGTCACAATTAATATAGAAGAAAAATTGCGGGAACACCAGATGGGCAGCGAAGAAGACTTCGCGGATATCCGTGGGCAGGCGATGGCAAAGCGGGCGGCAGAAATCGCGGCGGCAGGGATGCATAATCTGCTTCTGACCGGTCAGCCCGGTGTTGGCAAAACGATGATTGCCCGGCGAATTCCCGGAATTCTGCCTCCGCTCCACCCGGACGAAGCACTGGAAGCCTCCCAGATCCACAGCGTCGCCGGTACCCTGCCAAAAGAAGGAATTCTTCTGAAAAGACCGTTCCGTATGCCGCACCACACCATCACCTCCGCCGCACTGGCAGGCGGCGGCAATATTCCACAGCCTGGAGAAATCAGCCTCGCACACCGGGGCGTTCTCTATCTCGATGAGCTGCCGGAATTCCAGCGGGAAGCTCTGGAAATTCTGCGGCAGCCACTGGAGGAAGGGGAAGTCCGTATCTCCCGAAGCAGCGGACAGTATATTTTTCCAGCGGATTTCATGCTGGTAGCATCGCGTAATCCCTGCCGATGCGGGTTTTATCCGGACCGCACACGCTGCACCTGTTCGGAAGGAGAAATTCGCAGTTATCTTCACAAAATCAGCCGGCCCCTTCTGGACCGCATTGATCTGCACGCAGAGGTGCGCCCGATCTCCTATCAGGAGCTGTCCGGCGATGAGAAAGAGGAGTCCAGCTCTGACATCCGGGAGCGTGTCCTGCAGGCGCAGAAAATTCAGGAAAAACGATATACAGGAAGTGATATCCGCTTCAATTCCAGACTCCCGGCGCCGCTGCTGGAACGATACTGTGCACTCGGTCCTGAAGAAGACCACTTTATGCAGCAAATCTACGAGACAAAGAATCTGACCGCGCGTGCCTGCCACCGAATGCTGCGTGTCGCCCGCACAATCGCGGATCTGGCCGGAAGCGAGCAGATCCGAATTCCGCACCTGAGCGAGGCTGTGCGATATCGGCCATCAAAGTTTCTGGAGTAACCGTTTTCATACATACTTCGCAGCAAATGCGCGAAGTACTGTCCTGAATCGTTATCATAAATCAACACAAGGGAGCGTAACAGAATGGAACAATATTGGGAATGGTTCTGCAGTATTCCGGGCATCTACCGGACACAGCGGGAAATTTTGCTGCACTGCTTTCATGAACCGAAAAAAGTCTGGGCGGCATCGATGGAGGAACTGACATTTCTGCGGGATCGTGGATGCCGATGGGTACAGAAGGTGATAGATTATAAGCAAAGGGTTACCCCAACGGAAGTCATGCATACGCGGGCTATGATGGGAATAGACTTTATCAGCGCCGTGCAGGAAAACTATCCGCGGCGGCTGGCCTCTCTGCGCGACCGGCCTTATGGCCTTTTTCTGCGCGGCAGTCTGCCGCCGGAGGAAGTACGCTCTGTGGCAATTGTCGGTGCGCGTATGTGCACACCGGGCGGACGGGCAATGGCAGAAGCAATCGCCCGCGAAGTGGTACGCTGCGGAGGCGTAGTCGTCAGCGGCGCGGCCTATGGGATTGACGGCGCAGCGCAGTGGGCCGCGCTGGAGGAAGGCGGTAAAAGCTATGCCGTACTTGGCTGCGGGGTAGACGTCTGCTACCCGGCTTCGCATCAGCAGCTCTTCTCCCGTCTGGCGAAAAGCGGAGCATTAATCTCTGAATTTCCCGCCGGAACAAAGGCGATGCCTTCCCATTTTCCGATGCGAAACCGGATTATCAGCGGCCTCGCGGATGTGGTCGTTGTCGTAGAAGCCAGAAAAAAAAGCGGTTCCCTGATTACAGCAGAGTTTGCCCTGGACCAGGGAAGAGGGGTTTACGCCGTCCCCGGACGCCCCGGCGATGAGCTGAGCTATGGCTGTAACGAGCTGATTTCGCAGGGAGCCGGACTGATTCTGTCTGTGGAAGATTTCGCGGAAGCCGTGTTTCCGGACGGAAGACGCCCGCCGGATAAAACAGCGGCAAACATTCCACTTGCACCTGCGGAGAAATTAGTGTATAGTAAGGTCGGTTTGCACGGGAAAAGCCTGTGGGAACTGCAGGAAAACACAGCTCTGTCCCTGTCCGACCTCTGCGACAGCCTTTTGTCCCTTGAATTGAAGGGCCTGATAAAAGAGACGGAGCAAAATTTTTATGTGAAAATGAAGTGAGGTTTCTATGGCAAAGAATCTGGTGATTGTAGAGTCACCTGCGAAAGTAAAAACAATAAAAAAATTCCTTGGTTCCAATTATGAGGTGATGGCTTCCGGCGGACATGTCCGGGATCTGCCGAAAAGTCAGATGGGAATCGACGTGGAACACGGGTTTAAGCCTAAATACATTACCATCCGCGGAAAGGGAGAAACCCTCTCGGCACTGCGCAAGGCGGAGAAAAAAGCGGACAAGATCTATCTTGCAACTGACCCGGACCGCGAGGGAGAGGCAATTTCCTGGCATCTGTCTGAGGCTCTGAAAATTGATCCGAAAAAGCAAAAGCGGATCACCTTTAATGAAATTACAAAAAGTGCCGTAAAAGAATCGATCAAACATCCGCGCGCGATTGATATGGATCTGGTGGACGCCCAACAGACCCGCAGAATTCTGGACCGCATGGTGGGCTACAAGATCAGTCCGCTTCTCTGGAAAAAAGTCAAAAGAGGCTTAAGCGCCGGCCGGGTACAGTCGGTCGCCCTGCGCATCATTGCAGACCGCGAAGACGAGATTACTGCGTTTATCCCGGAAGAGTACTGGACGCTTGATATGGAGCTGTTTGTCGGGGAAGAAAAAAAGCCGCTGACTGCAAAATTTTTTGGAACAAACAAAAAACAGACGATCTCCTCGAAGGAAGAGATGGACGCCGTTCTGCGCGCGCTCGATGGAGTGGAATACACCGTGGAGGAAGTAAAAAAGAGTGAGCGCCTCAAAAAGCCCCCTCTGCCCTTCACTACGAGCACCCTGCAGCAGGAGGCTGCAAATGCACTGAATTTTTCCACACAGAAAACCATGCGTCTGGCGCAGCAGCTCTATGAAGGAATCGACATCAAGGGCAGCGGCACAATCGGTCTGATTACCTATCTCCGTACGGATTCTACCCGTATCTCCGATGAGGCCATCACTGCCGCAAAGGAATACATTACCGCGAATTATGGAGCAGAGTACGCCGCGGAGGCTCCGGATAAGCCAGAGAATGACAGGAAAAAAATCCAGGATGCCCATGAGGCCATCCGGCCAACCGACCTGTCCCTGACTCCAGTCATGGTAAAGGATTCCCTGACCCGTGACCAGTTCCGCCTGTATCAGCTGATCTGGAGGCGTTTTACCGCATGCCGGATGACCCCGGCCCGCTACGAATCCACCGCCATCCGCATCGGCGCGGCCGGATACCGCTTTACCGTATCCGCTTCCCGGCTGCTCTTTGACGGATTCCGCAGTGTTTACACGGACAGTGAAGAGGAGCAGGAGGAAAATCATACGATCCGGGGAAATATCGAAAAGGGGATGACACTGAGAGCCGGAGAGAAGACAGCCAGACAGCATTTCACGCAGCCGCCTGCACACTACACGGAAGCCTCTCTGGTTCGCGCCCTGGAGGAAAAAGGCATCGGCCGTCCAAGTACCTATGCGCCGACAATTACCACTATCATAGCCAGACGCTATGTAACCAAAGAAAATAAAAACCTTTATGTGACCGAGCTCGGCGAGATTGTCAACCGTATCATGAAGGATGCGTTCCCGGCAATCGTGGACGAAAACTTCACCGCGAATCTGGAATCTCTTCTGGACTCGATTG
>JAJQGP010000140.1:0-9318 GCA_021200475.1 Lachnospiraceae bacterium | reverse complement strand
AAGAGGGAAAGACCAACTGGAAGACCGTAGTCGAAAACTTCTATCCGGACCTGGATGAAGCGGTCAAAGCAGCGGAGATCAATCTGGAAAAAGTCACAATCGCTGACGAAGTCTCCGATGTCGTCTGCGAGGAATGCGGCCGCAACATGGTTATTAAATACGGGCCGCACGGAAAATTTCTTGCCTGTCCGGGATTTCCGGAATGCCGGAATACCAAACCATATCTGGAAAAAATCGGTGTTCCCTGTCCAAAATGCGGAAAAGCCCTAGTGATCCGCAAGACCAAAAAGGGCCGCCGCTATTTTGGCTGTGAAAGCGCGCCGGAATGTGACTTCATGTCCTGGGCAAAACCTTCCTCCAGGCGCTGTCCCCAGTGCGGCGGATACATGGTGGAAAAAGGGGCGCGCCTGGTGTGTGAAGACAAAGCCTGCGGCTACATCTGTGCAAATAACGCGGAAGAAGAAAGCTAGCCAGAACTATTCTCTGCGCGGCATTGCGCATGAGAAAGCTGTCGTTACTGGTCACAACCCGGCCACGCACCTGCTGCGTGGTCGAGTGACAGCCGGTAACAAAATTCATCTAAATATATATCAAATTCGATTATTCTGTATTGATTTTCTGAAAATTTCATGATAAGATGGTTTACAGTTTAAAACATACGTGATCGGGTTTGGTGTCTGCCCTCTCAGGCACAGAAACAAAGGAAAGCATGGGTGCTAAGGAGGTATCAAATGAGTGTACAGTTGCTGGATAAAACCAGAAAAATTAACCAGTTGTTGCACAATAATAACACCAGCAAGGTGGTTTTTAATGACATCTGTGACGTGCTGACCGGAATCTTAAATTCAAATATCCTGGTAATCAGCCGCAAGGGAAAAGTGCTTGGCGTAGGGTTATGTGACGAGGTAGAAGAAATCCGGGAGCTGATCGTAGATCGGGTCGGCGGTTTTATTGATCCAATGCTCAATGAGCGCCTTCTGGGAGTTCTTTCCACGAAGGAAAATGTAAACTTGGAGACCCTTGGCTTTGTCGGTGAAAATGTCAGACAATATCAGGCCATTATCAATCCGATTGATATTGCGGGAGAACGGCTCGGAACGGTATTTATGTACAAATATGGCAGCCAGTACGACATTGACGATATTATCCTGAGTGAGTACGGGACGACCGTGGTCGGTCTGGAGATGATGCGCTCCGTCAATGAGGAAAATGCAGAGGAAAACCGCAAGATTCAGATTGTAAAATCTGCGATCAGCACCCTTTCCTTTTCCGAAATGGAAGCGCTCATCCATATCTTTGACGAGCTGGATGGCACAGAGGGAATCCTGGTAGCCAGCAAAATCGCAGACCGGGTCGGAATTACTCGTTCTGTGATTGTCAACGCACTCCGCAAGTTTGAAAGCGCGGGCGTGATTGAATCACGCTCTTCCGGAATGAAGGGTACCTATATCAAAGTGCTGAATGACTATGTTTTTGATGAACTGGAAGAAATCAAAAAGAGTAAGAATCTGTAGTTTTCAGCCATTTTACTTCTGTTCTGGTCTGTTAAAAAACCGTCCGGCGTAATGATTTCCGGACGGTTTTTCGTTTATCCTATCAAAGAAAGTACGTACGTATAGATCGTCTTATAAGTCGCTGAGGTATAATGGATTCCATCCGTTGTACTAAAGCCGTTTGCTGTCAGATACGTATAGGTATCCAGATATACCGAAGAAAACGCGGCCTCCAGCTTTGTATTAAACGCGGATATCTGTGTATTCGTCACGGAATATCCGTATTTCTTCGCTGTGGTCTCATTCACCGGATTCACAGCCATCATATAAAACTCTGTATCCGGGTATTGCGCGATCAGTGTATTATAATAAGTAATATAGGAAGAAATGTTTCCCAGGTCATTGATACCGAATGCAAAGATTACCCTCGCATCCGGATCCGCGTCCAGGTAAGCAGCCAGGGTCGAACTCGCGGAGCTTTTCAGCCAGCTGTATCCAGCCCCCACCTTGCCAATGAAGATGGTATTGGAGTCAGAAACTGCACTCGCCATACCGACCACACGGGAATCACCGACAAAAATGTATTTGCCGTCAAACGCCTCCTCTACCTTCCTCCCATCCGAATCCAGCGTATAGCCATCCACCACACAGTCCGTCAGGCGAACTCCATTTTCGTCCACATAATAGTCTTCGATCCACTGGCTTGTCAGCAGTACGCCATTCTCATCAAAGTAATAATACGATCCGCTGATTTTTTTCCATTTTCCCTGTACACGTACACCAGAGGCATTAAAATAATAGGTGTTTCCGCCTTGTGTCACCCAGCTGCTGCACACACGCGCGCCTGACCCATCTACGCAAAAGTATTTCCCGTTTACGGAAAAAATCTTTCCGGTCACCAGACGCCCCTTTGCGTTGAAATAATAATACTTGCCACTGATTTTCAGCCACTGGCTTTGCGCCATAACGCCGCTCGCACGCAGATAGTATTTTTTCGTTCCGGACGTCTTCCATTTACTCACGTATAGTTTGCCCTTCTTATTGGCGTAATACGTATTGCCATTGTAGGTAAACCAGCCGGTCTGGCAGACACCTTTGGAATCAAAATAATAGATTCCGCCGTCAATATTCAGCCAGATGTTTTTCGCGTATCCCCCTTCGGCATACCAATATTTCAATCCGGCCGTTTTTGTCACAAACCTGCCGCCCGATACAACCGCAGCTGTCTTGACCACATTCTCTGCGGTTTCTGTACTTTCAGCCGTCTCCGAGGCTTTCACACTCCCCGTACAAAGCAGCAGACCCATCAGCATGACAAGCAGCAGCATATACCCTTTTGTCCTGCCCATTCCGATCACCTTCCTCTTTTGTTTTTCTTATTTCCGGTTCGGTTTCTCATTTTTCTCTTCCCATATCCTACCATATTTTTTATCACTTTGTCAAACTTTTGAAAAATTTTTGTAACAAATCATTTTTATCATTGTTCCGTTTCTCCCACACTCACCGCCTCGGCTGATTCCGTATCCTCTGCTGCGGCATCTGCGCCCGCACTTTCTGCAGCGGCCGTTTCCGAGACGGTCGCAGCAGCCGGTGTAATGACAATCTTTTCACCGGCCACCTCTGTTTTGCGCTTGACTATATCCTCGATCTGCGCACGCTGCGCTTCTGTCAGGGAAGATGCATTGACAACAACATCCACCGTATCCTCTGTCATGCTTACGACACAATCCGTGTAGCCGCTCGCCTCCAGCAGCAGTTCTGCCGCTGACTCTTTCTGGGCATTTACGGTTAAGGTAGTCATCGCGGCAACGGCTTCCTGCTTTTCCTCCTCCGTAAGGTCTGCGCTGTCTATGATCTCCTGCAGCTCTTCTTTGCTCTTCGATCGCACCTGCTCCCGGCTTAGCTTTGCTGCGGCAAGAATCTCACCTGCACTGCTGACACTGGTACTTGCCAGTACCGCTTCCCCGACTGCAGCCTCCGTTGTTCCGGAGGTCTCGCCTTCACCGGAAGCCGAATCCTCCAGACCATCCCCATCCAGACTGACAATATCCGTATAGGTATCCACATATGTATTTTCCTCAATCTCATCCGTCAAAAGCACCGTACTGTCATCGGAGCTGACCGTATCCGCCGTTTCCTCCAGAATTTGTCCGGAGTAGTTCAGATACCCCGCAATCGCGACCATAATCGCCAGTGTTGTAATGATCATCTGGTTTTTTTAAATAGTTTCTTCACCTGATCCTCCTTATTCCATCTTCATTACTTTGATTTTATGCGCCTCCACACCGAATAATGCCATCACTGCCTCTGTAATCTCTGCCACAAGGAGTGAATCATCCGCTCCCTGCGCAATCACCAGGACTCCCTGTATTTCCGGCGCCAGCTCCTCCGTCACAAAAGGGGTCTCACTTCCATCGGAGTCTCTCTCATAAATCGTGTCTTCGCTGTAGACCGATTGTTCCGAAGAAGAAGAACTGTTCTCTTCCGTGCTTTCCGATTTTTCCTCCGACTGCTCTGTGTCCTTCTCAACGATTTTTCTCCCGTCCGATTTCAGCGTAATCATCACACAGGTCTGCCCGATTCCTTCCACCTGACTCAGGATCCGGGCCAGTCGCTCTTCCATCTCTGTTGTCCGATTCTCCGTGTCTTCCTCCAGCGACAGAATTTCTGAAGAATCAGAGCCGCTCTCTTCTCCCACAGCGCCCAATGAATTCTCCGCCTCACCGCTGCCCGCGGGCCAGGCAAGCACCACCAGTAACAGACCGAAAAGCAGAAGTATGACAATCTGGTCTCTTTTTCTGTTTTTCCATTTATTGAACCATTGCTGCATATCCCCGCTCCTCTTTTCAGTCCTGCCCATTCCAGGTGATCTTTACCGCACCCTCCGGAAGCAGATACAGCCCGGTGATCTCGTTCTTCGCCTTTTCCACAGCGGCCTGGGCATCTTCCCCGGATGGATTGGCTACCGCCATAGACACCGTGTCGATCGAATATCCATCCCCGGCAAACGTAAGCTCCGTCGTAACCGCTGTCAGTCCATACGCCGAGGCAATTTCAGTAACCTGTCTTTCCAGTTCTTCCTGATACGCCGCCAGAATCTGTTCGTTTTTCAGATCAGAGAGTCCCTCCGCCGCCGATTCCAGGTCATAATATTCTTCCTTTAAAAATTCCAGTTCCAGTAACTGTTCCAGCTGGTCTGCATCACCGAAAAGCGCCAGAATCGGATGGATCACAAACAGAAAAAACACCAGTCCCGCATAAAAGCGGACATATTTTGCAAAGCGTCCATCCGGAACCAGATGCAGCAGAAGCGTCAGAATACACATACTTCCAGCGATTGTCTTCATCCACTGCGCCAATGTCTTCTCCTCTCTTTGCAGCTGCCTTGCCAGTTTCAGCCTTCGCCAGGTGGCATCCCGCACTCCAAGCGGATAAACCCTCGCCGGGTGGCATCCTTACGCACCCCTGACTGAGGCCGTGATCATTGCCAGCAGGATCACAAACATGGCCAGCACAGACAGCATCACGCGCAGCAGCAGCATCGTACCGGCAGAAATACTCTCAATCCCTTCCACCATTCTTTTTTCGCAGACCGGCTGAATCGCCGCGCAGATCAGCCGGAACAGAAAAACACAGGCCACAAGCTTTACAAACGGCGTCAGGCAAATCATCAAAAGGGCGAGGATGCCTGCCACTCCCACTGCGTTTTTTATCACGACCGCGGAGCCTGCTACCGTTTCCGCAGCCGCACTCAGCACCTGGCCAATTCCCGGAATCACAGATACCATCCGGCTGAACGCAGTGTTTTTCAGAGCATCCACCGCCGGTGTAATCAGGCACTGCACCGTCTGCAGGCCTACGACGACCCCAAGCATGGATTTGATCCCCCAGGAAATGGCCGTCTCCAGAAGGCGGGCCAGTCTGGAAAAGATTTCTTCGGCGGAGAGCTGATTGAAAAGCAGGACGACCATGTAAAACCGGATCGCCGGAAGAGCCAGCCGGATTACCGCTGCCTGGATCAGTCCTACAGCCAGCACTGCAATCTCATAAAATCCCAGTGCAGTGACAGAACCTGCACTCAGCACAATTGTGATCACATACGATGGCAGCAGAATTTCCACGAACGTATTCAGAGCTGCGCAGGTATCCGCGACCAGCTCTGCAAGAGCAGAGAACGCATCCAGCAACAGTGCGGACAGCACCAGATAGGTCATGTAAAAGCTAATGTCCGAAATCTGGCGGCTGTCAAACACATGCACAAAATTCGAAAAGACCGCCGAGGCAAGCGTCACAAGCAGAATCTGTACCGCAAGCTGTCGCTGCCGCTTCCATTCGTTCAGAAAAAGATCGGAAAGGATGGAGACCAGCCTGTCCCAGCGAAACGGTACCTTCCCGGAAAGGAGCTCTTTAACGGTTTCCCAGAAGGAGAATTCCTCTGTACCAAGCAGTTCCAGAAGCGTTTCCTCAATTTCATCCAGGGCCAGGTATTCCTCCGCCGCCTCCAAAAGCGCAGAATTCTCCTGTTCTTCTTCTGTCTCCGAAAGTGAGTCGTACCGAGCGGCTCGCACACGGATTGGCCAAAACGAAAGGACCAGGAGCAAACACAGCCATGCCACATATTTTTTCAACATTCCATCCCTCCTGCCTGGTTCCTGATCCCGCGAGAACCGCTGCTGTGTCCCTGCTTTTTACAAAAAGGAATATACCGTCTCCATCAGCGCCAGGATAATCGGAGCACTGATAGCAAGAATGGAGATTTTTCCGAATATCTCAATCTGCCCGGCAATCGCACTGTACCCCGCATCGCGGCAGAGGCTGGATGAAAAATCAGCAACATACGTAATCCCGATAATTTTCAGAAGAATTTTAAAATAGCTTTTCTGCGAAGAAATATAACCGCCAAGTGTCTCCATCAGCTCAAAGACCGAAGACAGCCGGGTCAATGTGTAAAAAAGAATCAGCAGGCATGCGGCAAGACTGATCAATTCCGAAAACGTGGCGTGCACTTCTTTCATAAAAAGGCCCAGCAGCGCCGCGGAAATCCCCAGACAGGCGATTTTTATCATATTCATGGCAGATTTTCTCCCTTCCACGTCTTATTCACTGAGAATTTTATCGCTTGCCAGTCGTTCAGAGAGAAAACAGAGACTTTACCGTCTCAAAGAGCTGACTGATGTAAGGCACAAGCCAGAACAAAACCAGAAGCAGGCCGGCAAGACTGGTCAGAAACGCATGCTCTTCCCTGCCGCTCTGTTTAAGAACCTGGCTCAGGACAGAAACCAGAATCCCCACCGCCGCAATTTTAAATATCAGGTTTATACTCATTTTTCACCATTTCCCGTCCCACAGCCATTCCCCATGCTCCATACCTGCCCAGGCAGCTGCAGCGTTACTGCGTTTTCAGCCCTCGCCGGGAGGCATCCCACACTTCGTGCGGGATAAACCCTCGCCGGGTGGCATCCCACACAGCAAGTACGTGTTCAGGTTGTGACCAGTAAGTCTGCATCAGCTTCTTTCCGATCCTTCACACCAGCAGAATTACCGCAGTCACCCCGGCCGCCGCCGAAAGCCGCCGGTAAAGCGCGCCCTTTTCCTTCCAGTCCGCACGCGCACTTTCGCAAATGTCCAGAAAGCGCTGCTCCTGTTTCTGCAGCTGTGTCTTCTGCGATACTGCATCCATGCCGCACAGTGCAGTCCCCAGCTCCAGAAAGCTCTGATACTGCGCGTCACTTAAAAAATCGGATAAAGCCGCCTTTGAAACGCTCAGTTGCCAAATTTTCTGAAAGGACAGGCCGCATCGGCTCTCCACCTGCTCTGCGCAGTCCAGCAATACGTCCCCCAGGGATGTTTTACAGTCCAAAGCCGCGTGCCGCAGAGCTTCCCCCAGTGCGCTTCGGTGCCAGGTCATCTCTTTTTCCAGAAATTGTAATAATTCTCTCACTTCCCGCAGAAAGAGCCAGCGCTGCTTCAGGCGGCGTTCCTGCTCCATCCCTGTCAGGAAACAGGCACCGAAAATGCAAAGCATTCCACACAATTTCATTCCTGCACGCACCCGGATTCCCCCATCTCTGTCAATTCGTTGTTACAGGTCACATCAGTCCCTTCACTGCCGGATAATAATATTTTCCCTTCCCGATCCCTGATTTCCCTCACCTCACCCGGCTTTTCTCTGCCCGCAAGCACCACATAGCGGTCAAACAACTGTTCCCGCAGCAGTCTTTTCAGCAGCGGCTTACGTTTTACCTCTTCCATTGACGCGCCGTGTACTGTCGCAAGCAGACGGCACCCGCATGTAAATACGTGTTCAATCGCTTCTCCGTCCGTCTCACCGCCCAGCTCATCTACCGCTATGACCTCCGGAGCCATGGAGCGCAGAAGCAGCATCATTCCTTCCGCTTTGCGACAGCCATCCAGGACATCTGTGCGCAGCCCCAGATCGTTCTGCGGCACACCCAGATACGAACCGGCCAGCTCAGAGCGTTCATCCACGACACCGGTTGTCCTGCCCTCCCCGTATCGGCTTCCATCCGATATCTGGTGGATCAGGTCCCGCAGCAGGGTCGTCTTTCCTCCTCCTGGCGGAGACAGAATCAGAGTACTGCACACCTCTCCTTCTTCATACAGCCAGGGCAGCAGCGGATCCGCGCAGCCCCGAACCTGATGGGAGAGGCGAATATTCAGGCTGGAAACAGAGCGAAGCGACTGAATCCGTTCCCCATCCATCACCGCATGTCCCACCAGGCCGACGCGATGCCCGCCCGATACCGTAAGGAACCCCTGCCGCACCTCCTCATCAAAGGCATACAGGGAATATCCGGAGACACATTCCAGTGTTTCCTTCAAATCCTCTTCGGTAATCCGGCAGCCGGCAGCCGTATTGGCCGAAAGCTTTCCTGAGGTGCCAAGCGCATATTCCTGTCCATCATACCGCACCAGCAGAGGTCTGCCCACCCGAAGGCGGATTTCCTGAAGCTTTTCTATATCCAGGGCGCAGTCCGCAAACACACGTGCCAGCGGTGCAGCCAGCAGCCGGCAGACCGATTCGAATTGCAAATACATTCCTCCCGGATTGTTTTCTCCATTCATATATATGGGACAGCCTTTGGGAATATTCCTGAAATTCAAGGTTGCATTTTTGATAAGAGGCCGATATAATCATTACAGGTCATATCCCGACCAGATTTACGTTCTTTTCCTATCTACTCAGATAGAAAACCATTCGGTACAGCAGGCCGCCTGATGTGCCGGACTGTTACGAATCATAAAGAAAGGGCAGACAGACTATGAAAAAAAGAGTTGTCGTAGCGCTCGGCCATAAGGCGCTGGGTACTACTTTCCCGGAGCAGCGTACCGCTGTGCTCCACACAGCAGGGATTCTCGCTGACCTTATAGAAGAAGGCGCGCAGCTGATCATTACGCACAGCAATACACCGCAGCTGGGCATGATCCACACCGCGATCAATGAATATGCAAAGACCCATGAGACTTACAGCGCACCAGTCGCTCTGTGTTCTGCGATGAGCCAGGGGTACATCGGCTATGATATTCAGAACACGCTGCGCTCTGAGCTGCTCTCACGCGGCATCTATCGAACCGTAGCCACCGTTCTCACGCAGGTGACCGTAGATCCTTACGATGAGGCTTTCTATCATCCGGTCAAGGTGATCGGCCGCTACCTGAATGCAGAAGAAGCGGCAGAGGAAGAGAAAAAGGGCAATTATGTCATCGAGGAGCCGGGAAAAGGCTTCCGCCGCATCGTAGCCGCTCCAAAGCCACTCGATATCGTAGAGATTGACGCGATCAATACCCTGGTCCATGCGGGACA
>JAJQGP010000170.1 GCA_021200475.1 Lachnospiraceae bacterium | reverse complement strand
TTTGAATTTCCGAATAAATTAAAAATCATGCTTCTACCACCTCGTATACCAAATTTCGATATATCGGACTGTCTTTTCACCCGACTGCTTCAAAGTATATCTGATGTCATCCCTTAAAGCAATCGGAAAATGCTTAAGATTTCACAAAATATCAGAATCTGTCAGTGTACATCGTTCCCGTCACCCTTGATTGACGTTTCCGCCGTTTTCTTCATGCCGCAGGAGACGTACTTTTTCACTTTCAGCTCTGTGTCCGCGTCCAGGACAAAGGGAATATCCCGCAGGAACCGCCATGCCATATGGAAGGATACACGCACAATTTTCATGCCCCATTCCTTCGCTTCTCCTGATATGCGGATTTGATTTCATCGTGTCTGCTCATACAATTTTCGCCCTCTATCTGGAATTAGTACAGCCTAACTCACATTGTAACAGATACAAGAGGAGAAATCAATACAAAACCTGAACGTTTGCACACCAAAACAGAGACCATCGATACTTCCTTCTTATTGATACGCCATATCTTACCATTTGATTTTTCTTCCTTTAAGCTTCCCTGGGGGATTTTTTTCATAATTCGGCATTTTTTCAGATTATATCGCATTACCATCGCTCATAACCTGGATAGTTGGTCAGTGCCAGCTTCAACTGATATCAACTAACAGACGGGAAAAATTATGTCCAGCAACAGAAAATTATGATGCAAATGTCATTTCCTGGTGATAAAAAACGGCCGGAAGCAACATGAACCTCCGGCCGAATGCTGCTATTATTTCTATTTTTCAAAATTGAAAGCACCAAATCCCGGATATACAGCACTCTCTCCCAGTTCTTCCTCGATGCGCAGAAGCTGGTTGTATTTTGCCACACGCTCGCTCCTGCTCGGAGCTCCGGTCTTGATCTGGCAGGTGTTTAAAGCAACTGCAAGATCCGCGATTGTGGTGTCCTCTGTCTCTCCGGAACGGTGGGAGGCGATTGCCGTATAGCCCGCCTTGTGTGCCATCTTGATTGCTTCCAGTGTTTCTGATACGGAACCGATCTGATTTAACTTGATCAGAATGGAATTGCCGCACCCCATACGGATTCCCTTCTGCAGGCGCTCTGTGTTGGTCACAAACAGGTCGTCGCCGACAAGCTGCACCCTGCCGCCGAGTTCTTTTGTCATGATCTGCCAGCCTTCCCAGTCTTCCTCATCCAGGCCGTCCTCGATGGAGTAGATCGGATACTTATCTACCAGCCATTTCCAGTGCTCTACCAGTTCCGCTGAAGTGAATTTCTTCCCACATTTTGGAAGAATATACTCGCCTTTCGCACTGCCCTTCCACTCACTGGAAGCGGCATCCATTGCAAGCACGAAGTCCCTGCCCGGCTCATATCCGGCTTTCCGAATCGCCTCGATAATGTACTGAATCGCTTCTTCGTCGCTGGCCAGGTCCGGGGCAAAGCCGCCCTCATCCCCGACGGAGGTTGCCAGTCCTTTCTCTTTCAGAAGGGCAGCCAGCGCGTGGAATACTTCTGTACACCATCTTAATCCTTCCCGGAAGCTCGGTGCACCCGCCGGCATGATCATAAATTCCTGCACATCCACCGTGTTTGCCGCATGGGCGCCGCCATTTAAAATATTCATCATCGGAACAGGCAGGCGATTGCCGCTGATACCGCCAAGGAAGCGATACAGCGGAAGCTCCAGTGCTGTCGCCGCAGCTCTTGCACAGGCAATTGACACCGCAAGGATCGCGTTCGCGCCAAGGTTCGATTTGTCCTTCGTGCCATCCGTGCGGATCATCGCCGCATCAACCGCATAAATATCGCTTGCGTCCATCCCGACAAGCACATCATTGATTGTCCCATTGATATTCGCAACTGCCTTTTCAACACCCTTGCCGCCGAATCTGGATTTGTCGCCATCTCTTAATTCCAGTGCCTCAAACTCGCCCGTTGACGCGCCGCTCGGAGCCGCTCCCCTCGCGACAGTCCCATCTACGAGAGTCACCTCCGCCTCCACGGTCGGATTTCCTCTGGAATCAATGATCTCTCTTCCAATTACTTTTTCAATTTTTAAATAGTCCATCTCACTGTCCTCCTTCGGGTTTTCCATGGGTTCCTTCCTCCCTGTCCAGCAGTTACAGGGCAGAAAGGAGTGACCATGGTTTATTCACGAGTGGTTAGTTATTCCTAACCTCCTGTATTGTAGCAGATACTAACAGGAAGCGCAAGAGAAAAATATAAGATTTTTTCCGCAGTCTGGATATAAAGATAACAACTCTATTTCTGCCCCTTCTCAGGTCTCAGTGAACAGCTCCCGTTCAACGCATACCGACAATCGCAGCAGTCATCCCCGTATCCCAGCGTTTTTGTCCGGTGAAATCCATTTTTCATGTAATAAGCAACGATGTAATCTACCGCACAAATTCCCGGCAGGATGCCCTTTGCATCAAACTTCTCCGCATAGGCAATGAATCCGCATTTCCTGATATTGATCATGAATTCATTCTCGTTGATATCCCTATACTCGATTTCCCAGTCAAATGGATGCAGCTTTCCGCTTTTCTGCCGGAGCATATGCTGCTTCGCTTTTTTCCTGAAACCGTTCAAATAGGTCTTACCGACCATGTGCAGCAGCGGCTTCGGAACAGTCAGTAGCATTTTCTCATTCATATGCCACATAAGCTCATCCGCCTGCTTCTGATCCATTCCCGATTCCATCATCGCCTTGTACCAAGCAACATAGGAAGGCGCATAAGCGTAGTTAAAGGAAAATATGCTTTCCCCGATATCTGGAGTTTCCTTAAGGACTCTCTTAAACCAGGAATCGGACCTCTTTTTAAATTGTACATAAAAGCTCTTTCCATACATCTGTATAATCATTTTCCTGCTTCTTGTCATCGTCAGGTAATAAATAATCTTCATCATTGTGTCAGCCCCTCCAGCAATTATCCCGAGCTTCGCTCAGGACGCAGGCTTGCCCCATGTCTGCAGGCTATTTTAAATGGGCAGGCTCTCCAACCAGCCGCAAATCGTATCAAGAGCCAGCTTTCCGTTACCCACATTGCAGTGGTTTTCTGCTTCTTCTTTTTCCGTAAAAAGGCGGAAGGTAAGGCTTCTCACATTCGTAAACATATCAATTTCCCTGCCGATCATGTGGTAGTCGATAAAGTGATCCTTGCTCGCTCCAAGTATCAGAATATCCTGGGTGACCTTATTCGCAATCGGCTCCAGACTGTAATCTGCCAGCTTTTTTGCATATCCGTAAGCGCTGTCAGCTTCATAAGCATACATCCCGTGCTTTAAGCCCCAGTCGATCATAGGCTCCTTTTTGGCTTTCGCATTAAAAATCAGATTGACCAGTCCCTTTGCATGAAGCTTCATAAAGAAATAGAAAATCTTCCGCAGAACCGGCGGCTGTTCGCCGATAATGACATCCAGAAAAGATGGGAATACAGACCACGCAACCACCTTTGTGATGCGTTTATCAAATGCGGCCGCCCTCGGCGCAAGATAGCCGCCCAACGATACGCCGATGATTGCCACATCGGAGAGATGGAAAAAATCGAGCACCGCTTTCACAGGCTTTTCCCATTCATGTGTGAAATGCATTCCCTGCGTGCGAATCACGCCGCCCTGCCCCGGCCCTTCAAACAAATATACTTCGAAGCCCTTTTCCTGCAGATACAGCAGAGAAAACAAAAATTCCTCAAAATAGCTGTCATTTCCGCCATGAAGGAGCAGCGTCCCTCTGCTTTCCTCTTCCGGCTCTACATGCATAACGGGCAGCTTCACGCCCTCATATGGCACTTCAAGCCTTCTGATACGGGGATTTTCTCCACCGAAATAATCCGCATAATACTCGTAAAAAAGAGCTGTAGCTTTCCCGTAATACTTTTTCTTGTCGGGGTCGCCGTCGTACATAAAAAATTCACTCATACGGTAATAAGCGATCGCGTTCTCAATCCGTTCCTCCTCCATCGCCTCATCTCCAAGCGCAATCAGCTCACGTTTCCAGTCGGCACTGCTTTTTATTTTCCAGCCGATTTTCTGAATATCCTCCAGAAGCCCGCCGTCCCAGTTGATAACGCGGTTGAGCTGATAATTAAAGTTCGCCTCATCATTCAGCTTATACACGCCTTTTTTCAGAGCTATCGGCTGCGAAATATCATATTTTTTCATAAATAAAAGCCTCCTTGTCGATACCGTTTTATCATACAAGAAGGCTAGCCGCTTTCAATTACACGCTAACACGCTATATATTTATAACGCCTTCGCAGCAAGCGCAAATGCCTGTTCCGAATAGTCACATTAGCTTTTCATAAAATCGCTCAGGGAGATTCCGAACATTCTCTTGCAGGTCGACGCCAGATGGGACGGGGAGTCAAACCCTGCCATCATTGCCGCATCCGTAATATTCCCCGATTTCAGCAGATGAATATAGCTCTTTCTTATTTTTTCCAGTGCCAGATAGCGGCGCAGGGCTATCCCCACATTTTCCTTAAACAGATGGGAAAAACGGCTGACAGAAATTCCGGCTTCCGCCGCCAGTTTGCTTATCGTATCAGCTTCAACGCTCTCAAGGCTTTTAAGAGTCTCAAGAGCATTCTTTATCCGTTCGTCCATAGAAAGAGAGAAATTTTCTATCCCCAGCATATCGGTGATCGCTTCGTCCACAGTTGGAAGCGAGCGGGCATCAAGCCATACATTTCTTATTCTCTGTACGGTCTCACTATCCAGGACAGCATAATTCTGCCCCTTCAGATAACGATGGGAAAGTTCATTGGCAAATAAAGAAGTTTTATCGAACAGGCAGATGAGCAGCTCCCCCTTTTCCGCGTAAGTTGTATGCAGAACATCGGAATCAATGCATACTCCCTCAGCTTCAAATTCATACTGATGATATGCGATAATAGGTGCCTGTGTTTTTCCGGTTCATGGTAAGCCGCATTCAGATACAGCCTGTCGTATTGAAAGAAGCATTCTGCCACAATATTATCTCCCTTTTCATCTGCCCTTCTGATTAAGGAATAATAACTGGTTCGTTTTGGCACATTTTCTGCATATTCGCGATCCGCAATCAGCAGTCCTTTTTCATTTATCAGCTTGTCTATCTGCTGCTCGTATGTTAAAAAGCACTTTGCCATAAAACCAACCCCTAATTACAGAAAAAAAGAGGAGCCCCCGCAGGTTCTCCTCCGGTCACAGGCCTCACAGGTGTCTGCAACGCATTCACTGGCTGTATAATACTTGAAATCACTCGGAAAGTCAAGAGTTCTGCCAGATATTTTTAATATATGCGAAAGCTCCGTTTTTATTCATAGATATAAAAGCAGTGGCATTACCATTTGTCAAAGTCTTCTTGATCGGCAAGCCTTGCATACCCCGATACTCCGTGCTGCTAATTATCATACAATCAGCCTCACCTTCGCCGCAGGGACGGGAATTCGTCCGGGCTCTTTGTCACGAAACCCTGTCTGTTTTAGAGATTTTGACATTAGAAACTAATAAAAGCTTCAAATATCCTTTTACTGACCGGATTCACATGATAGTCAAATTCCGGATGCCACTGAACCGCCCATACAAATCTATGCCTCGAATGACACACGGCTTCTACCAGCCCATCCTCCGATTCTGCCATAACTTCAAGATCCGTCCCCAGTTCTTTTACTGCCTGATGGTGATAGCTGTTTACCCCCAGAGTTTCTATCCCCAGCAGATCATACAACGGGGAATCCTTTCTTATCTGAACCGTATGGGCAATATTGGTGTAGGGCGGCTTCATATGATGCTCAACCGTACTTTTATATTCCGTTGGCAGATCCTGATAAAGCGTCCCGCCCTGCAGGACATTGATCAGCTGAATGCCGCGGCAGATACCAAGTACCGGCTTCTCGTTTGCAAGCGCGTTTTCATACAGTATGCGTTCCATCTGATCCCTTGCCGGGCAGGTCAGTCCGCAGGATTCTTTTTTCTCCTGATGATACAAAGCGGGAGAGACATCATGCCCGCCAGTCATAAGCAGACCATCACACAGTTCAAATATCTCCAGCACATCTTCCGGGGTGCCAGACAAAGGAAGAATGACCGGGATTGCTCCGGCATCCCTGATTCCATCCATGTATCCGGGAAGCATCCAGATACTTTCTTTTTCGTCGTCCCACAAGGGAACAACTGCTATCTTCGGCTTTGCCATCCTCTTCTCTCCTGTCCATTCTTCTCAATCGTAATTGCAAAAGACGCCGCAAAATACCCTGCTGGTATCTGCGACGCCTTTGTCATTGGAAAGTTTAGTACAGATTTACAAAATAGTCAATTACTTTATCTGTGTTGTAGCGGAAT
>JAJQGP010000041.1 GCA_021200475.1 Lachnospiraceae bacterium | reverse complement strand
GGGGGAGCGCCCTGTGCCTTGTATCACAGCGATGGGAAGCCGTGTTCCGGCGTGAGAGGGAACCAGTAAGTTCCGACCGAACTTCCCGAAAGGGCGTACGCCTTTTCGGATTGTGGCATTGTGCTGTTTCGCACAGATGCCACGGAGAAGCGACGCTGTGATCTGCCGTTTCTCCAGATCGATTCTATTATACTTATTTCAAAGGAGAAAAGTCATGAAAAAGACAACCAACATTCAGAAACTGGTAACCGCTGCTTTGCTCTGCGCCGTTGCAGTCGTCGGCAGCATGTTTTCCTTCCCTGTGCTGGGAAGCAAATGCGCACCCATTCAGCATATGGTCAACATCATCTGTGCCGTGGTACTCGGACCCGGTTATGGCGTATGTGTGGCATTCTGCGCGAGCCTTTTGCGGAACCTGTTTGGCCTTGGAAGCCTGATGGCCTTTCCAGGCAGTATGATCGGCGCGCTGTTGTGCGGCCTGATGTACTGGAAAACGCGGAAGGTTCTGCCGACGCTTCTGGCTGAGGTGTTCGGGACGGCTGTGCTCGGAGGTCTCTGCGCGTACCCGGTTGCGGTACTCCTGATGGGAGTAGACGCGGGTGCTGTGGCGTTTTGCGCGTATATCATTCCGTTCCTGATTTCTACTGCGGGCGGTGCGATTCTTTCAGCTGTTGTGATCTATTCCATGCAGGGCTCCGGTGTCCTTGCTAAGGTACAGGCACAGATGAATCAATAAATAAAACCATGGATTTTTTGCTCAGATATGCTTCGTGTGACCTGTAATGAGTGGTTCGGGCGATTGAGAGAACGATAAGCTGTGGCTGGAAGAGGAGCGGTCAATGTGGAAGGATTTACTGGAAAATGTGCGAAAACGCGCGCCGCGGATTCACTGCATCTCGAATTACGTGTCAATGAATGACTGCGCGAATATATTGCTGGCATGCGGGGCTTCCCCTATTATGGCGATGGATGAGGCGGAGACTGCGCAAATCACATCAATCTGTGACGGTCTGACGATTAATATCGGTACCTTAAGCAGAGCGACGATTCCAGCCATGCTGGCGTCCGGAAAGCGGGCGAATGAGCTGGGAATACCGGTTGTCCTTGACCCGGTAGGGACAGGGGCTTCTGATTTCCGGACAGAGAGTGCGGTTCGGCTTCTGGAGAAAATTCGCTTTACCGCGATTCGCGGGAATGCCTCTGAGCTGCGTGCTCTTTCTGCTGCCAGTGCGGATGCTTTGGAACCGCGTACGCGATCGGAACGTAAGGAGAGGACAGAAGGCCGTTCGGAGATTTGTCCCGGAACGGCAGAAGACAGCTGCGCCAGCGGCGTCGATGTGAGCGCACTCGACCGGGTGACGGAGGACAATCTGGATCACTGGCTTTCTTTTGTAAAGGATTTTGCGGGGAGAACCGGAGCAGTAATTGCGCTGGCCGGTTCCACTGATCTTGTGGCGGATGAAGATACGGCGCTGGTGATCCGAAATGGGCATCCGATGATGAGCCGTGTTACAGGGACGGGCTGTCAGCTTTCGGCACTCACGGCTGCATTTCTGGCTGCGAATCAGACTCCATTGAAGGGGGCAGAAGAGAATCATAATTACCCGGTTCAGGTTTCTTCAAGATCGCTGCTTCCAGTCGCTGCAGCGATCTGCGCCATGGGCGTGTGCGGAGAGCGCGCGCAGAAAAGGCTGACCGGATTGGACGGGAATGCCACCTACCGCAATTATATCATCGATGCAGTTTATCATCTGACACCGGAAGAACTGGAGACGGAGGCTAAGTATGAGATGCGATAGTTCCACAATGAAACTGTATGCGGTCACCGACCGCTCCTGGCTTGGTGGGCGCACCCTGTACGAGCAGGTGGAAGAAGCTTTGCTGGGCGGAGTTACCTGTGTCCAGCTTCGGGAGAAAAATCTGTCGGAAGAGGCGTTTCTGGCTGAGGCGATTTCGATCGGCCGGCTTTGCAGAAAATATGGCGTCCCTTTTATCATTAATGATAATCTGGAAATCGCTCAGAAATGCGGTGCGGACGGTGTCCACGTCGGACAGGACGATATGCGCCCGGATGAAGTTCGGCGGCGCGTTGGGGACAAAATGATCATTGGCGTGACTGCACATACGGTCGCGGAAGCAATAGAAGCCCAAAAACGCGGTGCGGACTATCTCGGAGCCGGGGCGGTGTTTCAGACGGGGACGAAATCCAATACGGTGGCTCTCTCCTATGAGACACTTCAGGCAATCTGTGCTTCCGTGCAGATCCCGGTCGTGGCGATCGGCGGGATTGCAAAGTCGAATCTGATGGCATTAGCGGGAAGCGGAGTCAGCGGTGTGGCGGTGGTATCCGCGATTTTTGCGGCGGAGGATGTGCGGACTGCGTCTGCGGAGCTTCTGGAATTGTCCGGGAAAATGACTGGACAGATGCCTGCATAGCCGGCAGACGGTATCGGAAAGCCTTGTACGAGGAGAAACAACAGGATGAAGACGGTATTATCAATTGCCGGGAGCGACTCAAGCGGAGGAGCCGGAATTCAGGCGGATTTAAAGACGATAACCATGCATGGGGTCTATGGGATGACTGCGATTACGGCACTCACTGCGCAGAATACGACAGGAGTGTCCGCAGTCATGGAGGTTACGCCGGGGTTTTTGCGGCAGCAGCTGGATGCGGTGTTTCAGGATATCCGCCCGGATGCGGTTAAGATCGGTATGGTTTCCTCGCCGGAGCTGGCGGAGGTCATCGCCTCCTGTCTGCGGGAATACCAGGCGAAGAACATTGTCGTTGATCCGGTTATGGCAGCGACGAGCGGCGCACAGCTTTCCAGGAATTCTGCGATCGCGCGGATCCGGGAAGAAATTTTTCCAATGGCGGCCGTTATTACGCCGAATATTCCGGAAGCGGAAGCTTTGTCCGGCATGCACATCCACACAGAATCGGACATGGAGCAGACCGCGAAATATCTTGGGGACACCTGTGGAACTGCGGTTCTCTGTAAAGGCGGGCACAGCGTTTCGGATGCGAACGATTTGCTTTACACAGGGAAAGTTGCTGCCATGGCTACAAAGGCTGTTTTGACAGATGCAGCGGTTCAGACAGGAAAGTTTACCTGGTTTCGAGGTGAACGGATTGATAATCCCAATACGCATGGCACCGGCTGTACGCTGTCAAGCGCGATCGCTTCCAATCTGGCAAAGGGAATTCCGCTGGAAGAAGCCATTCGGCTGGCAAAGGGTTATCTGACCGCAGCGCTGCGGGGCATGCTGGATCTCGGCAAGGGCTCCGGACCGCTGAACCATATGATGATGCCGGGGACAAGTGGTCAGGAATGGACTGCTTGCCAATGGATGTCCGTTTAGGACCTCCCGGGGATAAGCATAAAAGGAGATAGAATACACATGGAACGAAACTATACCACACAGATGGATGCCGCCCGCCGCGGCATTGTGACGCCGGAAATTGAGACGGTGGCGAAAAAAGAGCAGATGCCTGTTGAAAAACTGATGGAGCTGATGGCCTGCGGAAAGGTGGTGATTCCGGCAAATAAGAATCACAAATGCCTGAATCCGGAGGGCGTTGGTTCGATGCTGCGCACGAAAATCAATGTCAATCTGGGTGTCAGCCGCGACTGTAAGGATTATAATATTGAAATGCAGAAGGTCATGTCTGCTGTGGAGATGGGAGTGGAAGCGATTATGGACCTTTCCAGCCATGGAAATACGAGTCCGTTTCGCTGCAAGCTGACGAAAGAATGTCCGGCGATGATCGGTACGGTACCGGTTTATGACAGTGTGATTCATTATCAGAGGGATCTGGATACCCTCACTGCGCAGGATTTCATCGAGGTAGTACGTCTTCATGCGCAGGAGGGGGTAGATTTTGTTACGCTGCACTGTGGGATTACGCGCAAGACCATTGACCAGATTCGGAAACACAAGCGCAAGATGAACATTGTGTCCCGCGGCGGTTCGCTGGTATTTGCCTGGATGTGTATGACCGGAAACGAAAACCCGTTCTATGAGTATTATGATGAGATCCTGGAAATCTGCCGGGAATACGATGTGACCATATCACTTGGCGATGCCTGCCGTCCGGGCTGTCTGGCGGATGCAACCGATGTCTGCCAGATGGAGGAGCTGGTTCGTCTGGGCGAGCTGACGAAACGTGCCTGGGAAAAGGATGTGCAGGTCATGGTGGAAGGCCCCGGACATGTGCCGATGGATCAGATCGCAGCCAATATGAAGGTGCAGCAGACGATCTGCATGGGAGCGCCGTTCTATGTGCTCGGCCCTCTGGTGACGGATATCGCCCCCGGATATGACCACATCACCTCCGCGATCGGCGGTGCGATTGCCGCGATGAATGGAGCGGCTTTTCTGTGCTATGTAACGCCTGCGGAGCATCTGGCTTTGCCGAATGTGGAGGATGTCAAGCAGGGAATCATTGCGAGCAAAATCGCGGCGCATGCGGCGGATATCGCCAAGGGCATTCCGGGCGCGCGTGACATCGATGATAAAATGGCGGACGCCCGTCGGAATCTGGATTGGGAAGCACAGTGGGAATGCGCGATTGACCCGGAGACCGCGAAGGCGATCCGTGCCGACCGTTCCCCGGAGCATGACGATACCTGTTCTATGTGTGGCAAATTCTGTGCGGTGCGCAGCATGAATAAGGCACTTAATGGAGAACATATTGATATTCTGTAATTCATTCAGCACAGAGTTCTACCTTTACATATAGCTGAAAATTCATGCATAGCTGCGAAGGTACGGAGCTCTTATAAAACTGCTTATCTGGTCATACCGGGTTCATTTCATCTGCGGGAGGCAGCAGGAATCAGGATGGTGTGAATCTGTGATATGACCAGAGAGGATCTTTTTTAAAATCATAACGCAATCATGCTTTTTTTAACCGGAAGAAGTTCATTATTGACAAATGATAAAAGAAGAGTTAGGATATCTGCATAAATGATCTATACGACAAACACATGTTTTTCAAATAGATTTCGCATGGATATCGTTTTTCAGACAGTGAGGTGTTATTACATAATGAGTAATCAGACCATGACCTACCATGAACAGGTAAATGTGGACAATGTCATCCGGCTGCGTGAGGTTCTGAAGACGCTGCCAGGGTTTGCAAAGGATTATTTCCGTGCGATTGAGCCGACGACTTCGACGCGGACGCGGATTTCCTATGCATATGATATCCGGATTTTTTTTCAGTTTCTTGTCTCTGAAAATCCCTTATTCCGGGAGAAAGACATTACCACATTGACTGTGGATGTGCTGGATCAGCTGCAGGCATTGGATATCGAGGAATACCAGGAATATCTGAAGGTATATCAGGATGCCGACCATAAAACGGTCACGAACGGGGAACGCGGCCTGAAACGTAAGATGTCTGCCCTGCGCAGCTTTTACGCTTATTATTTTAAACGGGAAATGATTCATACCAATCCAACCCTGCTGGTGGATATGCCGAAACTGCATGAAAAAGAAATTATCCGGCTGGACGTAGATGAAACCGCCCAGCTGCTGGATTATATCGAACACTGCGGGGATTCTCTGACCGGCCAGAAAAAGGCTTACTATGAAAAAACAAAAATTCGTGATCTTGCAATCGTCACCCTGCTTTTGGGGACTGGTATCCGTGTGTCTGAATGCGTCGGACTCGATGTTGATGATATTGATTTTAAAAACAATGGCATTCGCGTCGTTCGCAAGGGCGGCTCAGAAATGATGGTCTATTTTGGAGACGAGGTCGAGAAGACACTGAAAAATTATCTGGAAGCGCGTAAGGCGATTACACCGATCGCAGGGCATGAAAATGCGCTCTTCTACTCTACCCAGCGCCGCCGGATCGGTGTGCAGGCTGTTGAAAATATGGTGAAGAAATACGCGCGTGAGGTTACGACAACAAAGAAAATTACGCCGCATAAGCTGCGCAGTACCTATGGCACCAGCCTGTATAAGGAAACCGGCGATATCTATCTCGTGGCAGATGTCCTGGGGCACAAAGATGTCAATACGACCAGAAAACATTATGCGGCGATGGATGACGAGCGCCGCCGCAAGGCCGCCAGTGCTGTGAAGCTGCGGGAGGCATAAAGTCAGCTTTCCAGGAGAATGGTAAATGGCCCATCGTTGCAGAGACGGACTTCCATTTTTGCTCCGAAAACACCTGTTTCTACGACCGGAACCACCTTTTTACATTCTGAGATGATATATTCATATAATTCTTCTGCAGTTTTGGGGTCGCCGGCATCGACAAAGGAAGGCCGGTTTCCCTTTACGCAGTTTGCGTAGAGCGTGAACTGTGAGACCAGAAGCAAGGCTCCGTTTACATCTTTTAAAGACAGGTTCGTCTTTCCGTTTTCGTCCGGGAAAATGCGCAGACCAATCATCTTTTTGATCAGCTTGTCTGCCTCAGCAC
>JAJQGP010000043.1 GCA_021200475.1 Lachnospiraceae bacterium | reverse complement strand
ATTTGAAAAAATATGTCATCAGCAGTTCTTCTCGTTTTCGCTTCCTGTACATCATAAAATAACAGACCAGAAGTTCCTGGCATTACGCTATAAACTTCCGGTCTGTCAATCTCTTTATTTATTACTTGCCTGCATTTTCATGATATACAAAATTTAGCCATGTACTGACTGGTTATCTCGCATTTCGATTCATTCTTCTGTAGAGCGTCCCCGCCATCAAAATCGACATCGCCAGGAGCATCACTGCCACGTAAACCTCAATCGGACTGTTATCACCGGTTGCTACCGTAGAATCTGTTTCAGACTCCGTTGCTGTGGTCTCCGTCGTGGTCGTCTCAGATTCCGTTGCTGTGGTCTCGGTCGCTGTCGTCTCAGACTCCGTTGCCGTGGTCTCTGTCTCTGTCGGCTCCGTCTCAGAACCAGACGCACTGGTCTCCGTCTCTGATTCCGTCGGCAGCGTCTCCGTCTCTGACTCGGATTCCGTCGCGGTCGTTTCCGTTTCGCTCTCCGACTCCGTCGCGGTTGTCTCGGTCTCACTCTCGGATTCTGTCATGGTTGTCTCGGTCTCGCTCTCCGTTTCCGTCGCCGTTGTCTCAGATTGTGCCTGATCCCCCGATCCGCCTGTCAGTTCCTTTACGGTAAGCAGCGTACTCACGGTTCTATTGCCCGTATAGGTCAGTGTCACGGTGTGTACCCCTACAGAAAGCGTATCCATGTAGTCCTGTGTAAAGGTAATGATCGTAGAGCCTTCTGTTAGTGTATAATTCGAAGCATCTACTGTCACACCATCCACCGCTACACTGATGAACTCAGAAAGCGCACCACTGCACTTGATCACTGCGCTGGTATCTTTGCCGATCGTATACTCATCATCCGTTGCTGCTACGATGATATAAAGCGCTTCCGTTTCGCTCTCAGACTCAGACTCGGTGGCTGTCGTTTCAGATTCTGTAGCAGATGTCTCAGACTCCGTCGCGGTCGTCTCCGACTCTGTTTCTGTCTCTGTCTCAGTTTCTGTTTCCGTCTCAGCCGCATTTACAGTAACGGTAACCGTGACGGCAGCCGAGTTACAGGTATCTGTCTCAGGAACCGAAATGGTAATCGTTGCTGTACCTGCGGACTGAATCGTCACCATTCCATCCTCATCCACGGTCACCGCTTCTCCGTCCACCTCATAGGTGAGCGTTCCATCGCTGGTCGTAGATGCGTTCAGATCAAATGCTGCATCCCCGACTGTTTTCGTGTAGGAATCCGCATCCGTCGTGATTTCTGCATCCTTCTTCACTACTACCACAGTCGTATAAGAATTCGCATAACTGTATCCTTCATTGTTACTGTCCGGAACCATCACGTAAACATAAAGGGTGCCTTCCCCAGCCGCTGTTCCGGTCACCTGAATCCCATCAACCTTATCCAGTGTGATTTCCACACAGCCGCTCAAATCACTCGAATAGCCAGCTCCCTTCGGCCATTCAGAGGAAATTGTAATATCCTCTGTCTGAACATCACTATTTTCATCCGTATACTTGTAAGTAAGCGTCAGAGGGATCGTCACGGTCTCGCCAATGGTCACGGTATATACTTCGTCAACCTTCAGCTCATAAAGCTCATCCACTACTGTCAGGGTATAGCCAGTATAATACTCCGTTCCATCTTCTGCCTCCAGGGTAAAGTCCAGCCATGCATAGCCGACTTCTGCACCCTCGATTGTCCATCCGTCCTGCTCATTCCCATTGATGATGACGGTAGGCGTTTCAATTTCACCCATCACCCATCCGTCACTTTCAGATGTAATCACACCAACCAGCCGTACGTCAACAATCGACAGATACTCTCCATCCTCTGCCAGATCTTTTCCGTTCGGATAAGCCATGCTGTATTCATAGCTGGAAGCGTAGAGAACGCTGATCTCTTCTCCAACCAGCAGACTAAATTTTTCTAATACTACATAAGGTTCCACCGTCGACTCATCCACCGAACTAATATAATAATCACTCCAGGATATCTCATTTCCCTGATACAAGATTGTCGCTGTGATATAATAAGAAGTTTCGTTGCTCGCTTCCAGTGTGCCCGTAAATACATCTGAGCCCTCTGTAACGGAAACATCAGACGCTTCCCAGTTCCAGTCTTCCATATTCCACTGTTCAACGGTCCAGAAAACCTCGCAGCCGTCCGGATATTCATATTCATTGCTTCCATAAGGAATCAGAGTGATTGTCGCGGGTTCACCCATATACAGGTAAGACGCATATTCTTCCCCATAGGTAATCTCAATATACGCACCGTAATCAATCGATGGAAAATATGGCCGATAATCTGCCACATCTTCCGTACTGCCGTCTTCATATTCGATGACAGCATATACCCGGAAGCTGGTATCATATGTATCATTGCGGACAAACGTGGTCGTCAGCAGTTCGCCCCAGCCCTCGTCATCAAGGCCCCAGAAATCCGTATCAATTTCAGAAAAGTACAGTGTATATTCCTCTTCGGATACTTCTTCTCTCACGGCCTCGCCATCTTCGTTTGTATAATTACGCGTAAGAACCCATCCCGCGTTTTCTACATCCAGGGATTCCCCAAGGCCGACATTCTCTACAGACCCGGTCAGCTGATAATAAAAATCGGTAACCTCAATATCAATGTTCGTGGAAGCCACTTCATTGCCATCCGCATCAAGTGCACGAAGACAGATGCTTGTCCAGCCCTCCTCCAGCGATGTGATCGTCACAATTCCGTCATCCAGGGAGACAGAAATAATGGAGTCATCATAGGTCAGCTCACCTTCGTCGTTCATCACACTCAGCGTATAGCCGGAATTCACAAAATCTGTAATGTATTCGTCGCTGTATTCGTAGTAATCTTCAACCGGAGTCATATATGCACAGAAGAGTGTCAGGGAATCAATTGTCTGCTCCTCACCGGCCAGCATCGTCCCCGTCCCGGTCGAATATTCCCACTGAAGATCATAATACTCATTTGTCACAGTGACATAGCACTGTTTCGTGCCGGAGCTGTCTTCGTCACCTTCCATCGTCTCATGGCTGATCGTCACCAGCGCATATCCGCTGTCGCCACCCGTAGCAGCGATCGTCCAGCCGTCTTCCGTGCTGCCGGATATCTCCAGGATTGCTTCCTCCTCACTGAGCAGGGTGTCATCCCAGCTGTACTGTTCCATGGAGACATTCGTGATCGTCACCTCAGTCCAGTCGCCGAATGGATGAGCCATATCCCGATAGCTGCACCCGAGCGTGGAACCGATATCCCACCACCAGTCATTCAGCATCGTGACGTCACCGAACTCATCATAATCATAATATGTCTTCAGGACCTCCAGGCTGTCTTCTCCCAGATACACTTCCGTACCGTCTTCATAACGCAGGTAATACGAAAAATCGATCCGGTAGCCTTCCCTGTACTCATCCGGGAGTTCCTCATCGACTGTGAATGTGATACTCCCATCCCCATGATCCGTCCAGGACACATACCCGCTGATCTCATCATAAGGGTACACATCCCATACAATGGCCGAACCCTCCGGGAAAGAAACATCCTCGGAGAAATTTAATGTTAAAGTCTGCGGATTTCCGGCAAAGACATAGTAATAATATTCATCGTCTTCTGTACCATAGGTCTTGCTGATCTCTTTCGATATATCATAAGAGTCCACATACACGCAGGTATCACTCAGCCAGTCATCTTCTCCATTTTCATTCGCATACCAGACCTGTACCCAGAAGTTCGTATCCCAGTTTACCTTGCGAAGCAGAGAATCGATCGAACCATCCTCCGCATATTGAATCGCCAGACTGTTCGTGTCAATCGAGCCTTCCTCCAGCTCCAGCCAATACGTTTCTCCATCAATCTCTACCGTCTCAGACTGAGAAGAACCGTCCTCATCTGTGTAATACCTTGTCAGGGTAAAATCCTCATTCGCCAGAGAGTAGGTGTCGCCAATCCGGAACGCATCCGTTGGAATCGAGCCATTGTCATAGCTCAGTATATAATACTCTTCCGATACACCGATGCCAAATTCCTGTTCCACCACATAGTCGCCATCACTGTCATAGCCAGCAATGATAACCGTGTCTGTGCCACCCTCTCTGATGCCGGTAAAGGACAGTATATATCCGCCGTCCTCTGCGTCCTCTACCTCCAGAGCCGTATAGCGTCCGGTTGTAAATGGCTCAATCGTGAAATCCGTGATTTCGGTATAATCTTCACTTCCATCGTCCCAGATCACCTGCCATTCAATTGAGGAAATATAGAGACGGATCGTTTCTCCATTCAGAGTCACAGAGGTCGCATCCAGCCACTCACAGTTAAACCAGTAATTGATTTCTGAAACCTCCGGTCCGTCTTCATCCTCTGCGTCTTCCGAACCGGTTCCTTCCTCTGTCTGAGACTCCGTTGATTCTTCCGTCTCTGTTTCTTCCCCCTCCGTACCTTCCGCAGAATTTCCGTCGGATGTCACCCCGGCAACCGTACCATCCGCACTCGTCCCGGAATTGTCATTATCTGTACCTTCGCCGGTCTCTTCCTCTGAAGCCCCGTCCGTCTCTGCTTCCGCTGCAGCATCTGTCTCTTCCTCAGAGCTGTCATCTGTCTCTGTTTCCGCTGCGGCTTCTGTCTCATCCTCCGAGCCGTCCCCCGCTTCTGCTTCCGAACCGTCATCGGTTTCCGCTTCCGATTCTTCCGCTACTACGGCCGACGTAGGCGCCACCGCAGTCACCTGAGAAACTGCCAGCACCGTTGCCAGCGCAAGCGCCGCAAACCGTTTCTTATTTCTCATAAAAGATCCTCCTAACTTCTCCTGATCATGTTTGTCAGGGAAATTGCATTTGCGCTCTTGGTATGTGCAAATTATTTTTACACAGCATAACCGCAAGTGAAATACTTACGGCGATTGTACCATGATTTGGGTTTGTTTTGGTGTCCCAAAAGAAGACTTCGAATTTATGGTGGAGGTTTAATAATATTAACATTTTCGTAACAAGTGACCCGTTCCCGGAACTGAACGCGGAATGGGCGCGAAATATCATCCCTGTTGTCTTTGCAGAAGATTTTTTGTGTTCTGCCAGAAGACTTTTTTCGTCAAATTGTAGAAGCAATTGCTTTCTTTCGGTTTTGTGTGATATACTGAGAAAAATGTAACAGTTCCGGGAAAACACGCTTTGTGTCTTTCCTCTGGAGTTATTATGGATATCACAGATTTCGGGGGAGGAAATTCCTTTGGCACAAGAGAATGGCAAGAAAAAAATGACGACATCCCAACTTCTCAATCTGATCAAACGGTCAAATGATTTTTCGGAAGTAAAGGAAGCCTACCATGACAATACAGAGGACCCGGTGTTCTGTCATTACCTGTATCAGCTGATGGAAAAGCATGGTGCAGCGCCGAAAGACATTATTGTGGAGAGCGGTATTGAGCGTTCTTATTTTTATCATGTTCAGAGCGGGAAGAAGATGCCCGGGCGGAATATCATCCTGCGCATTGCGTTCTGTATGTCAGCCACCTACGCAGAGACCTCTCAGATGCTCCGCCTGGCGGGACAGGGCGCTTTGTATCCGCGGGTACGGCGCGATGCCATTCTGATCTATGCGATTGAAAAGAAGCTTACAATGCAGCAGGCCAATGATATGCTGCTTCAGGAAAAGGAGCTTCCTCTGTACGAAAGACGCTCGAAGAATCTGTCCCGTGAAAGCCACAGGATGCCTTCCGGTGAGGAGGAGTAATACTTCATGAAAAGCTGGACCGATGAGTACGCTTCTGTTCTTCCGGATGTACTTGCAGAGACTTATGAGGTGCGCTCCTGCCTGAAGGATTCCGCGGAAAGCACTTCTTACCTTCTCCAGGGAAAAGACCCGGACAGTCTGTATATTTTAAAAACCGCCTCAGACCCGATCTTTGCCGGGCAACTGGCGAATGAAAAGAGCATTCTGGATCGCATCCATCATTCCATGGACAGCAAATTTTCTCAGTGCTTTCCTTACGCGGTTCTGCTCTATGAGGACCCGTCATCGAAGGTGACTTTTTACATTCGCACATACATCGAAGGGAAGACGCTGGAAGATCTGTGCGAGACAAACTATGAGCAGGCCGGGCTGCCGCTCTGGCAGGCTCTGGATTATATCATTTCCCTGGCTGATATGCTGCAGTTTCTGCACTCCATGACGCCTCCTCTGATTCATCGGGATATCAAGCCTCAGAATATCGTGATCGACGTGAATGGAGTCTGCCACTTCATTGACTTTGGCATCTCCCGCTTCTACCAGTCCGGCAAAAAAAGCGATACGATTCCCATGGGCACCCGTCTCACTGCTCCGCCAGAGCAGTTTGGCTTCCAGCAATGTGACACCCGCAGCGACCTGTACTCGTTGGGCGTGGTGCTGTTTTACAGTCTGACAGGGGAATACAGTCTGAACCCCTCGCTCCTGGATGAACTGGATGCTTCTGTCGCTGCCATCATTCGCCGGGCCACGATGTTTGACCCCAAAAACCGGTACCAGTCCGCAAAGGAGCTGCTGAGCGACCTGCTCGCAGTCCGGTATCCCTATGTCAATCAGAATCATATCGGACAACCGGGCCCTACTCAGGCTGACGACACACCGAAAAATGCTCATGTTATTCCAGATCGCACCTAACACCAGTCGAAAAACGCAGTCGTCCGGGAAGGTACCGGCAAAAGCAGCACCCATTTTACCACTCTTTT
>JAJQGP010000008.1 GCA_021200475.1 Lachnospiraceae bacterium | reverse complement strand
AATAGAAAATTCTCCATCAGCACTGTTAGTCGTATCAATAGTCACATTACTAGTAAGAGTAGTTCCTGATGTATCGTTTGCATTGGCATAATACGTAACTTCAATAGAGCTTGTGTTTAATGTCAAACCCATATCCATATTATCCACAAGAACTTTTAAATCATATGTACCAGCAAAGTTTGTAATGGTCGATTTAAAGTATACTGTATCACCAATAGCAGCTGTATTAGATGAGCTATACGCACTTCCATCATTTGATACTTGTTTTTCAACTGACGGAACGCCATTTTTTTCCTGAACAGTCGCCTTTGGATTTGCAGTATCAACCGTAACCAGAGACCCCAGTGTCGTAGTAATAAAATAATATCCAGCGCCTGCATTTGTGCCATCAAGATCGAAAGTTAATGTTTCTGTTTCTCCAGCATTTACACTGGAGGTTTGAGTACCAACTATAGTACTACTAACACTTTGAAGTTGGGAATCAGTTAAACTTTCAAACCAGTCTGAAATATCTGAACTGCTGATTGTATTTGCTACTGTCACAACATAAACATCCGGATCCGCTGCCGTCGGAGTAAGAGTAAATGGACTGCCCGTAGTGCTTACCAAGTCGTACCAGGGATTTGTTGTTGAATCAATGGTATATGAAGTTCCTGCCGAAGAATAAGTAGCATCAAATACTTTATACACTGTGTACGTTTGCTGCCCGGCAGCATTTGATATAGTAATAGAATAAGTTGGTTCTGACGCAGATACCCCAACCGCCATCGCAAACGCCAAAATCAATGACAATACAAGAAGCAAGCTGTTTCGAATTTTCCTTTTCATGGTCATTTTCTCCTTTTCTGTTATTCATTATTGTTTAATTTTTAAAGACATCTTTTTTATTGACTACTTTCTTCATCCACTCGGATCCCGTCCTCCGTATCGTCGTTTTCGATACAGTAGAAAGCTAGAACCGCCCAGCAGCGCCAATCCCGCCAGATAATACGGTGCGGCTCCGAAGCCTCCGGTGGAAGGCAGGATTTCCTCTGTCTTGTTCTGCACCTGAACGATCAGATTATTGCCGCTTGTGTTTGCCTCTATGGTTACCGTTGACAGTGTATTCCCATTTTCATCCGTAACCGCTGTGACAACGCCATTTGTTACGGTGAATTTAATCACGCTGGTCAGCGGATTGTAGCCGTCCGGGGCGGCAGTCTCCAGCAGGTAATAATCGCCGTCCTCCAGATAATAGAAGCCGATCGAGCCATTTCCATCGGTCGTCTGCGCGGCCTGCTCTGCGCTCAGGCTGCTGTCCCAAGTCGTCACATCCGCAGAGGAATCGTAGGAATAATAAAGCGTTGTGTTATAGCCATCATCCGATATTTTGTACAGGGCAAACGACGCGCCGGAAAGGGTCGTGCTGGTATCGGATGCCGACACTTTTTTCAGGTAAACCGCGGGAAGCTCTTCATTTGTGACGGTGTAAGCAGCGCCCTTCGTCGTTGCTTCCGGTGTTTCGTAGTAAACCTTAATATTGTGTGAATCGGATTCCGCTCTGGAAGTAGCGACTACCGCCGAAACCGTACCATTTGACTCCTGCAAAATAACCCGGATGCCCAGATCACTGTTGACCCGCAGCTCTCCCAGGGAATTGTAATAAAAATCAGTGGCTTCTGATACGTCTGTCGTCACGGTAAGACGATTGTCGTCCGTCACCCGTAAATAATAATCCCCGTTTTTCAAATAAAAGGTATACCGTTGAGGCTTCGTGGTTACACTGTCATCCTCTCGGATTCCGGTAATAATCATCTCCCACTTTGCCGTGTCCGGTATGGCGCCGACATCGATGTCATCACTCATCGCTCCATAGATATAGGTGTCGCTTCCGTTATCTGTGGGAGGCTGTGACAGCAGAACCTGCTCGATCGATACCGTCCCATCTCCGGCCGCTATGACATAGCCCCACAAGGCGCGGCCAAACTGATCCGTACTCTCATAATTGATCGCGCCATCACTCAACACAATCGTGCCGGCACTGTCTCCCACACTATAGCCGGCAGACGCAAGCATTTCCTGCAGATCATCCGTACCAATGACGGACCAGTAATCATAGATTTGCAGAGTCTCAGACTCATAAGACGTCGTATAGTGCGGCAGACTGGTCAGCTCCAGCACCTCATAGGTCTTGCTGCTGTCCAGCAGTCCCCAGATATAAGACCATCCATTGGCATCGTTTAACACCTGGGTGTCCACCAGCACGTACAGATATCCCCCACTGTAATAGGCCTGAGCAGCTCCATTTGCATCATACGAATAACCGTCGCTCTGTACCGTATAGGTGGTTGTACTCAGATAAGACGCCGCACTCACAGTATAGGTAGTCGTGCCATCTATATTGCTGGTGGTACCGGTAATCTCCATCCGCTCGAACAGCCCCATGGTGACTTCCGTCGTGGCCGTACTCGTTCCCCACTCCTTGGTCACACTAATCGTTCCCGCCGTCGCAGTCTCATATTCCCACTTGGGAACCGTATTGAAGCTGAGCTTCAGGTTTGACGCCCAGCCGCCGCGCTCCATATAATAAATGCTCAGTCTGTGTGTACCGGAGGAAATATTATTAAGCAAATCTGTATAAGTCGTTCCGTTTACCGTAACCTCACCGGTCGCAAAATTAATCGTCCCGGTCAGTGCGCCATGGATACCGCCCAGATCCAAAATCAGTTCATCGTCCACAAACACCCAGACATCGTCATCTCCGGAGAATTCAAATACCATGTCATTGCCATTTACCTGATTGACATCTGTACCGCTTCCCGGCTTATTCGGCAAATAAAAGTCCAGCTCCACGTTCATGCCAAACCATTCATTGATCGTGCCATTCTGTGCGCCAAAGGAACCGCTGTATGTATTGTAAGGATAAAACCCGGAACCGCCGTATCCCTTCGGACTGCTGTATACATAAAATCGGCTTTCCGTTTGATTATAAGCAGCCGCATTCTGAGAGGAATCATACGAGTAATAACCATAGGTGGCTGAGGTTGGATCGTCGTCATAAGAAAAAAGATAATTTGCCTCTCCCACATAGTACACACCCAGGTCATCTCCGGTATTTCCGGCGGAAGTATCGAACAGCTTCTGCAATATAGCCGCATCCTGCGATGCAATTTCGAAAATCGAAGCATAGGTTACCGATGAGTTCTGATTCACATTCCACGTATTCCTGCCGTCTATATTGGCAAGCACTCCCCCACCTCCGGTGCCGTTATTTGCAAAAAGGAAGCTCGGGGCAAGCCGCGTAAGGCTATCGGCATCATTTCCCAAAAGCGGCGTCTCATACAGATTCCCACTGTCCGCCCATGTTTCGGTCGTCACCCCAGTCTGTGTCAGGGAAGCGCTGTACAGATTAAACAGTTCGTTGTAATCAAACATATAAATCTTTACGAAAGAACTGGTATCCGCCGTTGAAATAAGATCGGAATCCGAGGAGGAGCCCACATCATAGCTCTCCGCTATCCAGTCCGCATAAAAGACGTTCGCATTGCTTAAATCCACTTCCGCTGTAATCGAACCGTCCTCGACACAGTAATATTCTCCCGTCGCAATATTGATCCAGCCAACCAGTTTGTAGTCGTAGGCCGCCTCCTGTCCTAAGGTGACGGACACAGCCGGCAGACCGGCAGCTGTATCTTCATCCACCACAAAGGAAGCACCCAGATCACTGTCACCCGGCAGATGGATTGTCACTGTTCCATTCGCGTCCGCATAATCGGAAAGGGAAGCCGTCGTGTAGCGCAGATTAATGCTGTTGGCTCCGCTGTAATCCTTAAACACGGCACTGCCATTGCCGTTCCCCAGGTTCAGAACCACTGTATCCGTGGACAGGTAATAGAGGTTGCTCCGTGGGTTTCCAGTATAGTCGGAACCCAAACCAGTATCCTGTACCTCCAGATACCAGGAACCATTTATGTAAACATAGCTTGCCTGTGTCAGATTACTGCTGCCATTTTTCGCATTTGGCGCATAATAAAACGGGCAGTTATCCAGGTCATTTTCATCAAAGTCAAAGTCACTGTAACAGCTTTCCACGGCACTGATCGGAATATAATAGCAGGTACTGTTCACCTTATGCAAAACAACTGACGGATAGCTGGTCGTCGCAGTCCCTCCCACTTCCGTCCGCGTCCACAGCGTAAACGAGCTTACCGTCTCCATCATATAAAAAACGTTACTGCGGGCCGGTGTCAAGCCTGTCGTATCCTGTACCTGCACATACCAGCTGCCATCTACTTCCACATACGAAGCCTCTCCTGTCGCGTAAGATGTGCCTTTTCCCCCATCATACGCATTAGGGACATACATAAATGGGCAAAAATCTGTATTACTATTATTAAACTCATATCCGTATGAGGACAATGAACTCTGAAAATAGCTGACCGGGATCAGATAATAGGTTTGCTCCGTCCCATCTTCTTCCGTCGTATGTTTCAAGACATCTGAGATACTGGTATATGTTCCAGCCTTGACGGCATCTGGTCCCCATATCCATAACTGAAACGATACTGACTCATATCCACTGCTATTCCCCACATCCACCGTCGAAATCCCATACTCCGAGAACCCATCCGTATCAAACGTGATGGTCTGCACATTCTCCTCATATCCGGATTCGGCCGCCACATCCGTCGTCCCGTTCTCGCCGAAATGGGTGACATTATAAGATGCCTCTCCGTCTTTATCCAGATAAAGAATCGTCACCGTCACATCGGCTGCCGGTTCCACTTCCTCCCCGTCCACATAAAAACCGATCTTAAACAAACGGAATTCCTTCCGATAATCTACCACTTCTGAATCGGCAGCGGCCTCTGCTTCCGAAGCGGATGTCTCACCCGTCTCCAATGTCTCACTGATCTCAGCCGCTTCACCCGTCTCAGGCACTGCGTCTCCATCAATATCTGCGCCTGTATCGTCTTCCCATCCATAAAGCGCGGCCGCTTCCTCATAACGTGCCTGCCATTCTTCCGAATCCTGGTCATACTCGCTGACCATCAGTACCGCTTCCTCCGGAAGCTCCGCTTCCGGGCCATAGCTGACCGTGATGATGTAATCCTCTCCCTGCACGCTCTGCGTGGTTCGGTCTGTGGTTTCTTCGGTCTCTTCCTCTTCTGTATCCATCTGAAGCAGAAGGCCGATCCCTGCTTCTGAAAAGCGGCTCAATGAGAAGCAGTACGTCTGTGTCTTTGTATCTTCATCATAGCTGTACTCTGCGGTCAGCTCGGAGACTTCTCCATCGCAGAAGGAGAGTACCTCACAGGAAAGAACATCGTCCGCACCGGAAACCTCGATCGTCACCTGCACCTGCGTCCCTTCTGCGGGCTGCAGCTTCTGACCATCCTCGTAAAGGAACGCAGAGAACAGCCGGAACTGCGCACTCTGTATATCCTCAGCAGCCTCTGCGCTTTCTGTTTCTTCTTCTTTTTCCGTATTCTTCCCGCTCTCTGAAAGCTCTGTCTCCGTTTCTTCCTCCTCCCAGCCATAGAAGGCCGCGGCCTCCGCATAGCGGGACTGCCAGAGCTCCGAATCCTGCGCATATTCGCTGACCATCAGGGCTGCGCCGTCCGAAATCTCTGCTTCCGCCCCATAGCAGACCGTCACAGTCACATCGTCTCTGCTGTAAACCCGCACCGACTGCTCCGTGTCCTCCCTCTCTGATTCTGTCACGGACTCTGCTGACACTTCCGTTTCCGGAACCGTCTCGTTTGTCTCATTTTCTGCCGGATCCTCGCCCACCGGCTCAGTTCCGTCTGACTCTGTCACGATTTCCGGCTCCGTTCCGTCTGCTTCCGTACCTTCCGCCCCGGTGTCATTTTCCGCATCCAGAGCTATTTCTGTATCTGTTTCTGTATCCGTCTCAGTTTCAGATTCCGCTTCCTCTGCCCTCGGGTCGGACGGCAGTTTGCCGTATCCGAGAATCCTGCTCTTCGCATCGTCCGGATTGTATTCGTTCCGGGTCACGGCGTCCGCCGCGTCCGAATTTTCCGCACTGTAATCTCCCTCGATCACATACAGTTTTGTCACGGTCACTTCCCCTGTCGCCTCGTCGGTCTGTGTGTCTGCCTTTTCCAGGATGCCGACATGATCCGCCTTTCCATCGTCATCCCGGTCAAAAAAGACGAGGTCGCCCGCGGACGGCACATACGCATCCGCACTCTGATAGAGAGAGCGCTCCTGCAGTGCCGCTGCCCAGGCATAGGCTCCGGAAGCCTCCGGGAAGACGTCCTCCGGGACGCCCGCGTAATAAAAACAGAAAGAGACAAACATGGCGTCCCAGTTCCCATACGTGTTCCCATACCACGCACCATAACGGGTGTAGCCTCTGTGTGTCTCTCCATCTTCATCCAGCACAAAATTCGCGGTACTCTCCACATAGCCAATCTGGCTCTGTGCCACAGCCACCACGTCCTCTGTCCAGTTCTCGGTCAGTTCTGGTATCGTCGATTCCCAGTCCGAAGCAGTCTCCACATCCGCGGTCTCATCCGTCATGCACTCCGCCGTATGGGTATGCTCCTCCAGTTCACAGATGAGCACCGTTTCATAGCACTCGTCCGTGTGGGTATGTCCCACAGACTCCTCCTGCCCGCAGATCAGCGTCTTTCTCATCTCATAGCAGTCGTCGGTGTGTATATGCCCCGCCGCTTCCTCCAGGCCGCAGACCAGATTCCCCTCTTCATCATAACAGCTCTCGATGTGTGTATGTCCCGCGGATTCTTCCAGGCCGCAGATCAGGACAGGCTCCTCCTCATAGCAGGCATCTGTATGAGAGTGCCCCTCCGCCTCCTCCAGGCCGCAAACCAGTACCTTCTCATAGCACTCGTCCGTATGCGTATGCTCCGACAGGCCGCAGTACGTCTCATTTGTCAGCGCAATTCCGGTATAGCGAAGCCTCCAGCTGATGCCGACCGTCACCAGCAGGGCGAGAAACAGCGCCAGCGCACCAAAACGCAGCCGCCTGCGATGATCTCTTTTGAATTCTCTTAAATAGACATCTACGATCGTTTTCATCACCGTACACCGCCTTTTCCGGATGAAGCTTAAAATAAATCAGTAACTGCCAGGAACAGCAGGCCACAGATCGCCTGCACTGTTCTGAACGGTTACAAAATCAGAAAATCCCCCATCGGCCCGTTGGCCAGACACACAGAACCGCCTTCCCGACAATCTGATCCTTCTCAATACAGCCAATCACGCTGCTCCTGGAGTCAATCGAAGTCGAGCGGTTGTCCCCCATCACAAAATAACGATTTTCCGGCACCTGGTAAGGAAAGGTGAGATCGCATTCTCCCAGCGACAGATTGGTGACATACGGCTCATCCAGCGCCTCCCCATTCACGCTTACATTGCCGTCCGTATCCATATCAATCACATCGCCCGGCACACCGATCACACGCTTTAAAAGCAGCTTATTCTGATAATAAAACGCACACAGGTCGCCCGTCCTGTAATTCCCGCTTTTCAAAAGGACAATCACATCGCCGTCCTCAAGGGTCGGCTCCATGCTGGTGCCGGAGACCTGTAAAACCGGCAAAAGCGTCGTCGCAGCCAGAATGGAAACTGCAGCTGCCACGATCAGAATATAGACAATTGTCATCATCGTATGTCGGAATCGTTTTTGATAGCGCAGGCGCTCCCGCTCCGCCGCTACCGCCTCTGCACTGGGTATGGAAGCCATTTTCGGAATCCTCTGTTTCATGATCTTCCCCCATTCATCCGGTCTTCTTCCTTATCCACACGTTTCTGCGCCATCGGAAAGATTGGCAAAGAGATACTCGTGATACGCATCCCGGATCTCTGCCCGCTTCCGGCGTGAAAAGTCCAGCCTCGTCCCATCGCTCAGCACGCAATACTCCGCGCTCATCTGCCGGATCTGTCCCATATTCACAATCGTCCCCCGGTTCAGCTTCAGGAAATTTTTATCCAGCTTTTTCTCCAGCTCCTGGATATCGATCCAGGCCCGCAGCGTCTGGCCATTCTCCAGATGGATCTCCTTCACATGCTTGGCGCTGAGGATACAGGTGATTTCATCCAGATACACGATATGATTGACTCTGCCCACCGACAGCGTAAACATCGGCCGCTGTCTCGAGCGAAGGTTTTTCAGACGCTCAAATGACTCCTTTACCCCTTCGGCCGTCACCGGCTTCACCAGATAGTGAATCGCATTCAAAGAATACGCGTCCACTGCGTGATCCGGGCTGTTGGTAATAAATACAATTCCTGTAGAGGGAGAGAGCTTCCGAATCTCAGCGGCAATATCAACGCCATTTTCACCCGGAAGATAGATATCCAGGAATACCATGTCAAAAACAGGCGACTGCCTCATCGCCTTCAGCAAATCAGCCCCGCTGAAAAAGCATTCTGCCCGTTCCGTCGGATTCCACTCCAACAGAGCACTGATAAATAAAGACTGTGACAGCTTACTGTCGTCGCAGATAGCAATGCGCATTTTCGTCCCCCTCTTATATGCATTCTCTTTATTTTAACACGAAAATTGCACAACGAACGAACCATTCGTGCATTGAAAACTATCCATTTGTGCTGTCACGTTACAGGTCACACCTCAGAAATGTCCATACGAATCTGTGAAATGAATATCTTCTTTTCAGAATCAAACCGAAAGCGCGCAGTGCCCCCATGTTTTTGGGCGGTTCGCGCGATGCTTCTAAGACCAAGTCCGCCGTCCTTCCGATCGCTGAGGAAGGCCTCCGCGGGACAGAAGGAGTCCGTATCTCCCTGCAGCGTCTTTTTTCCGCGGCATATCTTTCAGAGAAATGAACGGCTGCACACGGATTTATCACTTCAATCACCAGGGAATTACCGACGGTGTCAATCCGAACCGTAATCAGAGACTCCGGGCCTTCCCCTGCCTGCATACAGCTGCGGATAGCATTTTCCATGATATTTCCAAATACTACCGTCAGATCTGTAGACGGAATCGCGAGCTTCTCACATCTTGCCTGCACTTCGACCCGGATATTCTCGTTTAACGCATACCCGACGTAGTACTGCAAAAGACTGTTGATTGTCTCGTTTTTGCAGTAAAAAGTCTGATCGCGCACAACCGTATAGCCGATCAGTTCATCCAGATACGCTTTCATTTCCTCCGTTTTTCCCTGAGCAAGCAGTTCCGAAAGTCCGCTCAGATGATGGCGCATGTCATGACGAATGCGCCGGAAGTTTTCCATCTCATTTACGATCTTAGAATACTGCAGGCTGTGAATCTCCTCATTTTTCTTCTGTTCCATATCCCTTTTCCGCCACACCGCTTCCTGGAAAAGGAGATAATACAAAATCAAAAACATAATCAGCGCAAACAGGATCGCCGGTACTATGATCCACCAGTATTGCGCGTCCACATACCTGGGCATAGAGGTATAGGCGACCAGCATGGCAAAATAAAGAAAAGACATGGCAAAAAGAACTATGAACTCACGGCCAATATAGCGCGTCTCAATCTCATCCAGATAGCTCAGGACGACCTTTCGCATCGCGAATACCATCAGGGGGAACAGAATTAGCGTCAGCAGAGCATAGAGACCGACCGAATACACGGAATAAACCACATATCCTTCTTCAAACGGAAGCACGGAGCACAGCATATTTTCAATCATATAAAGAGCCGCCGAGTAAAGGATCACCAGCACCAGAACCACCCATTTTTTTATTGTCTCTACTTGAATATTCCAGAAATAAAATACGCAGAATAGCAGAATTGCAAAAAACATATAAAGATTCCCTGCCAGGTTAATCCTCGCAGTGTAAAGAAAGCCGCCCAACATTAAAACCAGTGGGAAAGCTGCGGACAGAAGCAGCGCCATCAGGACGCAAAGGCAGACCGTCCATCTCATGGAACGCCGAAAACTGCTCTCACGATAAGGAAGCAGGCAAAGAACCATTGCCGACCCGAACTGAATCAGAAAGCCAACGAAATGATCCAGGTAAACAAGCATAACCCCCCCCGCCTTTCCACGCCCTGAAGAAGCCAAAGTCAGGCTTCCGCCAGGCCATACAATCTCTATTCCTGATCAGAAGCGATTCTATAAGGCTGCTGATCAGTTACAACATTTTTTTATCACTATTATTATACTTTCCTCCTTTTAATTTTCAATCATTTTTTTGAAATAATATTGAAATTTCTGTGAAATATCTCCGCAATATTTTGCCGCCTGACGCACATGGGACGGCAGTCCTTTTCTACTGCCGTCTCTGCAGATGTTACAGGTCACACCCTGACCAATTTACGTTATCTTTGCCACTACAGGTGTGACCTGTAACTTTCCGGCTTTATTGCCATCTTTCCTTACACGCCCTTCTGTCTGCGCACCCGCGTCACAAAATCGCGGTTGTCGCGCGTGTGCATGAGCATATTCAGGATGCTCTCGACCGCGTCGTCAGATTTCATCCCGTTGAGCGCACGGCGCATATAGTAAACCGCTTCCTGCTCCTCACGGTCAAGCAGCAGGTCTTCGCGGCGCGTACCGGATTTCGGGATATCGATCGCCGGGAATACACGTCTCTCGGAAAGCTTCCGGTCAAGTACAAGCTCCATATTGCCGGTTCCCTTAAATTCCTCGTAAACCACATCGTCCATCTTGCTGCCCGTATCAACCAGCGCAGTCGCCAGAATGGTCAGACTGCCTCCTTCTCGCATATTTCGCGCCGCGCCAAAGAACCGCTTCGGCATATGCAGCGCCGCCGGATCAAGGCCGCCGGAAAGCGTACGGCCGCTGGGCGGTACTGTCAGGTTGTAGGCCCTGGCCAGGCGCGTAATGCTGTCGAGCAGGATCGTGACATCCTGCTTCTGCTCCACCAGGCGCTTCGCACGCTCAATCACCATTTCGGATACCCGTTTATGGTGCTCCGGTGTCTCATCGAAGGTAGAATAGATGACCTCCACATTCTCTCCGCAGATCGCCTCTTTGATGTCCGTGACTTCCTCCGGACGCTCGTCAATCAAAAGGATCAGCAGCTGCATTTCCGGATTGTTTTTGAGGATAGACCGGGCGACATCCTTCAGAAGAGTCGTCTTTCCGGCTTTGGGCGGGGAGACAATCATCCCGCGCTGCCCCTTGCCGATCGGAGAAAACAGATCCATGATCCGCATGGCGATTCCCCTTGGTTCGCGCTCCATACGGAGCCGCTCGTTCGGAAAGATCGGCGTCATGTCTTCGAAATTAAAGCGTTTCATTGCCTCAGACGGCACCAGTCCATTGATTTTTTTCAGATACAGCAGAGCGCTGAATTTCTCCTGCTGGGATTTGATTCTCGTATTTCCGGAAATAATGTCTCCGGTCTTTAAGTTAAAACGGCGAATCTGGGACGGAGAGACATATACGTCATTCTCCCCCGGAAGATAGTTGTCACTGCGGATAAAGCCATAGCCGTCCGGCATGACCTCCAGAATCCCGCTTACAGACTGGCCGCTGTCGAGCTGGGAAAGCTCCGCGGGCGGACGATCAGCATCGGAAAGACGCTGTTCCGCCGCTGCCGAAGCTTGTGGAATGCTGCCCGCATTCTCATAGCCTGCGCGCGCTTCTGAAAGCGTATTCTGATTCGTATCATTCCGCCGGTTGTCGTTCTGTTCCTCCTGGGTTTCATAGGAATTCACCCGTTCTCCGTAATTTTTCCGGCTATCATAGGAACTGTTCGATTCCGCATAACTTCTGCGGGTATCGGATGTGCTGTCCTGTTCGCCATAATTCCGGCGGTTCTCATAGGAATGATTCTGGTCGCTGTAGCTCTGGCGATTGTCATACGAATTGCTCTGCTCACCATAATTCCGGCGGCTGTCCGAGAAACTGCTCTGATCGCCATAGTTCCGGCGGCTGTCATAAGAATTATTCTGACTGCCATAATTCCGGTGGCTGTCCGATGTAGTGTTCTGATCGCCGTAATTCCGGCGATTGTCATAATAATTATTCTGGCTGCCGTAGCTCCGGCGATTGTCATAAGAATTGTTCTGATCTGTGCGCGTCCTGGTGCGGTCGTACGTGCGGCGTTCCCCGTTTCCACGATCATAGGAAGTCCTGGTCTCATTCTCCGTAACGCGTCTGCGACGCACGGGATTCCTTCCCTGGTCATCCGTCTGGCCAGCAGTTCGCGTGCTCCTTCCCTGGTCGTCTGTCTGGCCGGGGGTTCGGGTGTTTCTGTAGGTTCTCTCTTCCTGGCGCCCGGACTCCATGCGATTCCTTCCTGGTGCATTCCGCTCATAGCCTTTTTCCTGCGCGCTTCCCCGCACCATGTCATTTTCTGATCTGGCGGACGTCTCCTGCGCTTCCACAGTACTTTCTTCCGGCGTTGCATCCGCCTGGCCGGAAGTCACGGAAGCCTCTTCTTCCGTTCCCGAATCCGTCGGTTCTGATTTTCCCGTTCCGGAAGCTGCCGGAAAAGACTCATTCATGCCTGACGCCGCAAAAAAAGGTTCCTCTGTACCTGAGGGAGCAGAAAATGATTCTTCCATTCCTGGTGCCGCAGGAAGTGCCTCTTTTGTTCCTGACGCCGCTGAAAATGTTTCTTCTGCTCCTGACGCTGCCGGGAACACTTCTTCCCCACCTGTTCCGACGGAGAATGGCTCTGCCGATTCCACCGAATATGGTTCGCTCACCTCCGGTCCGGAAAATACATCCTCCCATACCGGTTCTATCGCTTCCGGTACTTCCTCCGCCACCTTTTCTCCGGAAGAAAATCCCTCTTCCTGATTGTTCCCGGCAGTTTCCGATCCGACGACAAGTCCATCCTTCTCATCCTGGGCCACCATCGCATCAATAAGCTGAGCCTTTCTCAGGGTCGAGATTTCCTTCATCCCTCTGGCTTTCGCAAAATCTTTTAAAATTGCCAAAGATAATGTTTCATATTTTTCTCTCATAAACACCTCTTAGAATAACAAGATAATAAAATATTAAACGGAATTGAAATCAATGTGCTCACATTCCCATTCTTTCGAAATAATGGGTACTTACCTTCACGGGAAAATGAATTGTCTGATTAGACAGATACGGTCACGCTGATTAAAAGTACGATAGCACAGTTTCTTCGGAATGTCAAACAAAAAGTGTGTGTCGGGAATGCGTGTCCATTCGCAGTGTTACAGGTCACACCTGCAGTGGCCAGACCACGTAAATGAGTCCGGGTGTGACCTGTAACCATTCACAGTTATTACAGGTTCGCACAGAGCAGCTCTGTGCAGAAGCATTTTTTATTCCGTAAAATAAAGAAAATCCGCGCAAGGCCGCTCATAATCATTGATCAGCTGATTCATAACCTGCCCGTTAAAATACAGCGTAGAAGAGCCGCCGCCATCGAGGTTGTATGCGTACTGACAGCCGTAGGACTGAAAAATGCTGACCAGATCGGAGTGGTTCAATCCCGTGTAATTTCCCGTATCGGTAACCACAATCACGTAGTCATTCTTTGAGACCATCCCGATCGCCGTGCGCGGATAATATTTCTGTGTCTCAGCAATCGACGGCTGTGCCACACCCCCGCTGATCAGCACCGGACCGAAATTATAGGTGTCCTTTACACCCTCCGCGAGCAGATCCGCCCCGCTCAGGCCCTGCGCCGGTGTATAAATCGTACCGTCCCACTTTACCGCCATCACCGTGTAGCTGGTCGTATAATCTCCGTAAATTACTCCGTTTTTGATACACATTCCCTGAGGGGAAGGCTGACCGGTAGAATAACTGAAGGCACTGCCATTGATTCCGATAATACCGCCGTTGGACGATACTGCGCTTGAGGTAGTCTGACGTGTCCCGCCGTAGGTTCCGTAAGAAAGGGCAGATTTCAGCTGGTCCGAACTGGACGTCTGGATATGAGCCACCCAGTAGGAGACGCCATGCGTCGATTTCTTCAGCAGCTCAATGTTTAATGTGGCACTTTTATAGGTATATTTTGTCTTGGCTTTATTGGAAGAGACCACCGATCTGGTATCAGAAGTACGCTGCCCCTTCTCGTTCACATAGTAAATGCCGATCCATTGACTCGTTGCCAGGACACCGTCTGAGTCAAAATAATAATAATTACCTTTTATCTTTTTCCAGCCGGTCACCATTCTCGAATTGGCATTAAAATAATATGTTTTTCCATTCAAAGTAAGCCATTCTTTGGTAAGGGCCTTTCCTGATTCATTCAGATAATATTTTTTCCCGGATGACGTAGTCAGCCAGCTGCTGCGCAGCATAATTCCCGTCTTTTTGGAATAATAATACTTTGAACCGCTGCGTGAGACAAAGCCGGTGACCCGCTTGCCATCCTTCGCGCTGTAATAATAGTTGCCCTTATATTTGATTGAGCCATACCGCAGACAGCCATTCGAATCGTAGTAATACCAGTCACCGTAAAGCTGAATCCAGCCCGTCTGATTTGATGTGATGCAAACCGATGTATCGGACTGTTTTACATATTTTGCCGCCGCATACGCAGACAGGCTGCGCGCCATCCAGAAAAGACAAATCAGAATGCAGGTCAGGAGGATATATCGAACCTGTTGACGTTTTAACTTTTGCATGGGTGTCTCCTTTAAAAAAATCCGCCTGCGCAAACAGACGGATTTCCTTCCTCTCTTCTAATTTGTGTCACCATTCAGAACAGCAGACATCAGACAAGCTCAAGAACGACAGTCTCCGCTCCATCGCCTCTGCGTTGTCCGATCTTCACGATTCTGGTGTAGCCGCCGTTGCGGTCCGCGTACTTCGGAGCGATCTCGTCAAACAGCTTCGCCGGAAGATCGATTTCCTTTGTGTTTTTCTTCTTTCCAGCTGCCTCTGTCGGAACTTCTTTCACCGGATACAGCACTTTCAGCATCTGACGGCGAGCGTGCAGACGACTCGGCTTATCCTTCCTGATCTCTTTCTGTACTTCATCGTATACCGTAACCTTCTTGCCGTCCTTTACTTCCTTCACGCGCTTGCCGTCCTTATCTTTGCGCGGAACCTTTGCGGTAACGGTAACGGTCTCATAATTATCTTTCTCTCTGACAGCCAGAGCGATCAGATGCTCCGCAATTCTGCGGACTTCCTTTGCTTTCGCTTCGGTGGTCACAATCTTGCCTCTGTAAATCAGTGCTGTCACCTGATTGCGCAGCAGAGCTTTTCTCTGAGCAGAGGTTCTGCTGAGTTTTCTATATCCTGACATTGTGGTTTTCCTCCATAATTTGTCCTTCATCCGTCTGGCATTCTGTCTTTCCCTTTGCCAGCGGATGGATGGCGCATACCCCGTCAGCCTTAGAGACAGACTGCGGATCTTAGCGCGGCACACCGTCACGCACTTCGGGCTTACTGGCGGCATGTATCTATACGATAATCAAATTCTTCGTTGCTGCTCACACCCTGCCCGGTTTCCTTACAGAAATCATGCGTCAGAGTGCGAATGGTAATACTATCATTCGTCACTTGGGTTCAAAGACAACCCCAGCTCTTTGAGTTTGCCAAGAACTTCCTTCAGGGATTTGCGTCCGAGGTTACGAACCTTCATCATATCTTCGGAAGTACGGTTGCAAAGCTCCTCAACGGTATTGATACCCGCACGCTTCAGACAGTTGAACGAACGGACAGACAGCTCCAGCTCATCGATGTTCATCTCGAGAACCTTTTCCTTCTCGTTGTCCTCTTTTTCATTCATGATTTCAACCGTCTTCGCATTCTCTGAAAGATCAATAAAGAGTCCAAGGTGTGCGCTCAGCACCTTCGCAGCAAGGCTGACCGCCTCATCCGGCTCCAGTGTCGCATTCGTATACACGTCCAGTGTCAGCTTATCATAATCGGTCACCTGACCCACACGGGTATCCTCGATCGTAAGATTCACTCTCTCGACCGGAGTATAGATCGCATCAACCGCGATCACGCCGATCGGCATATCCTCACTCTTGCCCTTCTCCGCGCTGACATATCCGCGCCCCTTTGTGATGGTCAGTTCCATGAAAAGTCTGGAATCCGGGCCACCGTTCAGTGTCGCGATCACCTGATCCGGGTTCATGATCTCGATATCCTGGTCAACCTGGATATCTGCACCTGTCACCACGCCTTCGCCTTCAAATTCGATGTACGCAATCTTCGCCTCATTCGTTTCACTGGTATTTTTAATTGCCAGCGACTTGATGTTCATGATAATCTCTGTAACATCTTCTTTGACACCAGGGATAGAGCTGAATTCGTGCAGTACGCCTTCGATTTTGACCTGACTGACGGCTGCGCCCGGCAGAGAAGAAAGCATAATTCTCCTCAGTGAATTGCCAAGCGTCGTTCCATAGCCTCGCTCAAGCGGCCCAACTACAAATCGTCCAAATCTCTTATCTTCTGACATTTCTGCGATTTCAATTTTCGGTTTGTTAAAATCCAACACTATATAGCCCCTCCTTTATGGGTTTAATGACTGAGGGTATCTATTTACCGGCATACTCTCCTTTGATACACCAGAGACGAATCTCAGACAACGATAACCTTCCTCCCGCCGCGCAATGCAGAAAGGCAGTATGCCAGTATCTTATGATGCGTACTTATTATTTCGAATACAGCTCGACGATAAGCACCTCGTTTACCGGGACATCAATCATCTCTCTGGACGGAAGCTGCTTCACAGTACCCTTCAGTGCATCCGGATCTGCTTCCAGCCATTCCGGAATCAGGCGGCCGTTCGTCGCCTCAAGGATGTCCTTGTATCTCTGAGAGCTCTTGCATTTCTCTTTGATCTCAATCGTATCCCCGGCTTTTACCAGATAGGACGGGATGTTCACCTGCTTGCCATTCACAAGAACATGCTTGTGATCAACGATCTGACGAGCCTCTTTTCTCGTTCTGGCAAATCCAAGACGGAACATAACATTGTCCAGGCGGGATTCCAGCATCACCATCAGGTTCGTACCGGTCTGACCCTGCATCTTATCCGCTTTCTTATAATAGTTGCGGAACGGCTTCTCAAGAACGCCATAAATAAACTTTGCTTTCTGTTTTTCACGGAGCTGCAGTCCATACTCACTGACCTTACGGTTGGATCTCTTCAGCTCTCTATTTGATTTCTTATCATATCCCAGATACATCGGCTCCAGACCAAGGGATCTGCATCTTTTCAGAACAGGAACTCTGTTAACTGCCATTTCTATAGACCTCCCTGATTAAACTCTTCTGCGCTTCGGTGGACGGCATCCATTGTGCGGTACCGGTGTCACATCGCGAATGCTGGTAACTTCAAGACCATTCGCAGAAAGTGCACGGATCGCTGCTTCTCTTCCTGAACCCGGTCCCTTTACGAATACATCTACCGTCTTTAAACCATGAATCAGAGCTGCCTTTGTCGCAGCCTCCGCTGCCATCTGAGCCGCATACGGAGTGGATTTTCTTGAACCTCTGAAGCCAAGGCCGCCGGCGCTCGCCCATGATAAGGCATTTCCCTGCGCATCCGTCAAAGTAACGATTGTATTATTGAAGGATGACTTGATATGAGCCTGTCCGCGCTCGACGTTCTTCTTCACACGTCTCTTTGTCACTTTTTTCGTAACTTTTTTAGCTGCCATATCTGAATTAACCTGCTTTCTTATTAAATTCTGGTAAATGACATTCTGTCACTTACACCCACGCGTCTTATTTCTTCTTGTTGGCTACTGTTCTCTTCGGACCCTTGCGCGTTCTCGCGTTATTCTTGGTATTCTGTCCACGTACCGGAAGGCTTCTCCTGTGGCGAATTCCTCTGTAGCATCCGATCTCCTGAAGTCTCTTGATGTTCAGCGCAGTCTCTCTTCTGAGATCACCCTCTACCATGTAGTGCTCGCTGATCACATCCTGAATCTTACGAACCTCTTCGTCTGTCAAATCTCTGACGCGCGTGTCAGGATTTACATTCGCTGCGGCCAGAATCTTGTTTGAACTTGTTCTTCCAATTCCGTAGATGTAAGTCAAACCGATTTCCACGCGTTTTTCTCTTGGTAAATCTACACCAGAAATACGTGCCATGTAATTGTTCCTCCATTCCCTGTAATGCCCCTGTACACAGGAGCGTTACCAGCGCATCCGCCCACTGTCCGGTGTTTTTTTGCGAATGCTCTTTTGATGTTGTTTCTAACTGGGGCGAACATAGCCGCCCAGCCGCTGCAGCGCGGCCTTTCCGACTCATTAAGCTATGGCATTTGTCATTCATTTGCGGAACAAATGGATGACGCAGTATGTTCCGATTCACGTAGTGAATCGACAATTATCACCGCGTATGCGGTGGCTGGCGTACAAACAATTTCCGCATGACCTGCCTTGCACGGCCTCGTCTCTCTCACGGCGGTTTTGATGTGAGAGCTCACGTAGAGCCTGATCCTGTGCCGGTATTAAAAGCAATATCGCAACGAAATAAAATCCTTCCTTAAAGAAAATGCAGTTTCTATATAAGTAAGAGCAAAATCCCACATCGGTTCCCTCCGGAATACCGGAAAAGCAGGCCGCGCGGGTACTCGTTTATTCCATCGTTATATTGTCCTTCGACAGCTTCTGACTGGCATCTCCATGCCCTGCTGCCGGTTCCGCCTGTTGTGCGTGTTACCCCTGTCTTTGTTTGTGCTTCGGATTCTCACAGATAATCATAATTCTGCCTTTTCTCTTGATCACCTTACACTTTTCACAGATGGGCTTCACTGATGATCGAACCTTCATGGTTAATCCTCCTTTCCCTCTCTGGTTCTGCTTTCTGGCAAAAAAGGCACAGAAATAGAAAGTGCCTTTGCAAAAGCTCTCCAAGTATAGCATGCTGAAAAATGAATTGCAAGCATTTTTTGCGTTCTTTTACAAAAATTTACAGGAACAAAAAAACATTTCCCTTGTGCCAAAAAACCGGCGGCAGGAAATGTTTTCTCACTGTTTCAAAACAAAAGGAGCATAAAACGCTTATTTATCTCTCCAGATAATTCTTCCTTTTGTCAGATCGTAAGGTGACAGCTCAATGGTCACTTTATCGCCCGGAAGGATCCGGATGAAATTCATCCGCAATTTTCCGCTGATATGGGCAAGCACCACATGCTTATTCTCCAGCTCTACCCGGAACATAGCGTTCGGGAGCTTCTCAATCACTTTTCCTTCTACTTCAATGACATCTGCCTTTGACATATATACCTCCAAAATGCCGGTCGCACCCCGACCAGATCCAGATTTTCTCAGCCACTGCTCCGGTGTAGCCTGTAACGTGCCATCTACCATTCAGTTCCAGAACAGTCAGAATTCGTTTCCGGGAATCGTTTCTTCCATCTGATACGCTCTGTATTCTTTCAGTATCTTACGCACATGCGCATCCTGCGTGATCTCCCGCATCAGAGAGCAAATCTGCTCTGGGATGTGCGTGATCACCTGAATATGTTTTGCTTTTTTTCTCTTTGGATGATCCAGGGTTCGGTGTTTCCCATCCGCCAGAAGCACATACGCACTGGCATTCCGTTCTTCCGGAGTCGATGCACCCTCTTTCTGACCAGTCGCATCCCCGGAGCCTTGTGTAAGCACTACATACAAAGTGCCTTTGTCATGCCCGGCCAGGGAAACCGCAAGCATCCCCGATGTCCACGTTTTCATGTCTTACAACCTCCCTGACTCGATTCGTCCCGAGCCCGTTACTTCCTGTAGCGGCCGCTGGCAAACGGCCAGACAATCCGGATGCCTGTTTGAACAAAACGCTCTCAGACCGTCAGCGACAGGATTTCCGGCTCACCATCTGTGATCAGAATCGTATTTTCATAGTGTGCCGCAAGTCCGCCGTCTTCCGTCACGACTGTCCAGTCATCATCAAGCCATTCCACATCTGGCCTTCCCATTACAATCATCGGCTCTACAGCCAGGGTCATCCCCTTCATCAGGCGAATGCCCTTGCTTTTCTGGCGGAAATTCGGAATCTGCGGATCCTCATGAAGTGCATGACCGATCCCATGACCGACCAGATCACGAACCACGCCGTAACCAAAGGATTCCGCGTAATCGCCGATCGCTGCAGAGATTTCATGGAGCCGGTGCCCTTCCTTCGCAAAGGCTATGCCTTTGAAAAAGCACTCTTTTGTCACATCCATCAGCTTCTGCGCTTCCGGGGTAATCTGTCCTACCCCATAGGTTCGCGCCGCATCGGAGTGCATACCCTTGTATATCAGCCCTGCGTCCACACTCACAATATCGCCTTCGTGCAAAATTCTGCCCTTGTGAGGAATTCCATGAACAACTTCTTCATTAATCGAAATACAGAAGGAAGCCGGGAACCCATTGTAGTTTAAGAAATTCGGTATACAGCCATAGCTGCGAATGACGCGCTCGCCGATTTTATCCAGCTCATAGGTCGATATACCGGGACGGATCGCCGCAGCCAGCTCCTGGTGTACGATGTTCAGAATCCTTCCGGCTTCTCTCATCAGTTCAATTTCATGTTCGGATTTGATTGTGACCGCCATTTTTTACGCCTCCAGGATCGCTGCAATCGCGGCAAATACATCATTCATATCCTGCGTGCCGTCTACAGACTTCAGAATCCCCTGTCCTGCATAGTAATCAATCAGAGGCTGCGTCTGCTCATGATAGACATTCAGTCTTTTCTGTACGGTCTCTGGTTTATCGTCATCCCGCAGAATCAGCTGATCGCCGCATACCTCGCAGACATCCCTTTTTTTTGAAGGATTGTATGTGATATGGTACGTCGCGCCACAGCCTACACAGGCTCTTCTGCCTGACATCCTGGTAACGATGTTCTCATCCGGCACATCCACGTCAATCGCAAAATCAAGGTGTTCCCCTATTTTTTCCAATGCGGCGTCCAGTGTCTTCGCCTGCGGGATGGTGCGCGGAAAACCGTCCAGAATATAACCGTCCTTGCAGTCTTCCCAGGACAGGCGGTCAATCACAAGGTCAACCGTCAGCTCATCCGGAACCAGCAGTCCCTGATCCATGTATTCCTTTGCTTTTTTCCCAAGCTCTGTACCGTTCTTGATATTCGCGCGGAAAATATCTCCCGAGGAGATATGCGGCACCTGATATTTCGCCGCAATCATTTTCGCCTGTGTACCCTTTCCGGCACCCGGAGCTCCCAGCATGACAATTTTCATTCGGTTACCTCCAATTTCCCCATTAACCCAGTTTAGTGTACTCTCATTCCATCGGAACATAGCACCCGACATAGAACGGTGAGAGTACACTGCTTTTTCTGGCAGAGTTCCCGGCCTCCAGGCCAGGATTTGCGCCCGCTATTATTCAGAGAGGAAGCCTCTGTAATTGCGAACCACCATCTGCGACTCGATCTGTTTAATTGTTTCCAATATAACTCCAACGATAATGATTATCGAGGTGCCGCCAAACGATACTGACGCACTGAATACACCGTTAAAGAAGATCGGAACCAGCACTACAATAATCAGTCCGGCTGCGCCGATAAAGATCAGGTTCCCCAGTACCTTATCCAGATACTCAACCGTTGGCTTTCCAGGACGGATGCCCGGAATGAAGCCGCCCTGCTTCTTCATGTTATCCGCCACTTCAATTGGATTAAAGGTAATCGAAGTATAAAAATATGCGAAGAACACAATCAGAACAATGTACAGGATCAGCCCAACGGAGTACTCCGGATGACTTGGATTAAACCAGTTGCTCTGGCTTAACATACTGATGATCGTCGAAGCTGCGCCTGTTGTCGTGATTCCTGCGAAGGAAACGACCATGGACGGGATGGACATCAAAGATGACGCAAAGATGACCGGGATCACGCCGGCCGTATTGACCTTCAGCGGAATATGTGTAGACTGACCGCCTACCATCTTTCTTCCCTGCATCTTCTTTGCATACTGTACCGGGATCCTTCTCTCACCATCGTTCAGGAAAATAACCAGAACTACCGTAATAAGAACCACCGCCAGGATGATTACCGCTGCCAGAGTCCCGCGTGCAATCGACTTTCCTGAAATAAACAATTCATAGAGGCTCACAAAGTCAGACGGAACACTGGAAAGGATATTGACCATAAGGACGATCGAAATACCATTTCCAACCCCATGCTCCGTGATGCGCTCACCAATCCACATCAGCAGCGTACTGCCGGCAACCAGTGCCACAATCACTACGATACAGTTCAGAGCGTTGTACTCCTCAAGCAGGCCGCTTCTGCCAAAACCAATGGTCATGGCAATGCTCTCAACCAGAGCAAGGCCAACCGTGGTATAACGGGTGATTGCAGTAATCTTCTTTCTGCCGTCCTCTCCATCTCTGTGCATCTCTTCCAGAGCCGGAATGGCAATGGTCAGAAGCTGGATGATAATGGAGGATGTAATGTACGGCGTAATACTCAGCGCGAAAATAGACATATTCTCGAACGAACCACCCGTAAACGCAGAAAAGAAGTTAAACGCGTCATTCGAGTAGGCCGAAAACCATGACGAGAAATATTCCCTGTCTACACCCGGAACTGGCAGCTGTGATCCAAACCGGATCACAACGATCATCAGAAAAGTGTAGAACAGTTTCTTTCGGATATCCTTGATCCGGAACATGTTTTTGAGTGTCTCTAACATATTAGATCACCTCTGCTTTTCCACCGAGCTCCTCGATCTTTGTTTTTGCGCCCTCACTGAATGCGTTTGCCTGGACGGTCAGCTTCTTTGTCAAAGTGCCGTTGCCAAGAATCTTTACGCCGTCCTTCGGGCTTTTAATAATTCTGTTCTCAAGCAGTGTATCAATCGTCACAACTGTTCCGTCCTCAAACCGCTCAAGCTCACTGATGTTAATCGCCTCAATGTCAAGAGTATTTCTGTTCGTGAACCCTCTCTTCGGGAGACGTCTGTACAGCGGCATCTGGCCGCCTTCGAAGCCGATTCTCGGAGCTCCGGAACGCGCCTTCTGGCCTTTATGACCCTTACCGGCCGTCTTTCCATTTCCGGATCCATGTCCGCGTCCACGTCTGAAATTATTGCTGTGTACGCTTCCTTCAGCCGGACTCAGATTTGATAAATCCATAGCTATACCTCCTGTAAATGTCCCTGATACACGAATGTGAATCGGGGATGCAGGCCGCCATATTCCATGCAGATATCCTGCCTATGGCGGCTCATCTCTTATGATTCGTTACAAGTCACATCTTTACCAGATTTTGCTGTTTCAGCCTCTGCAGATATAACCCGTACCTGTGATTCTCAGGCCTCTTCGACTTTAACCAGATGAGCAACCTGTCTGACCATACCTTTTACAGCGTCATTGTTCGGAAGCTCTACCGTCTTGTGCATCTTTGTAAGGCCAAGAGCCTTAACCGTTGCGCGATGCTTCGGAATTGCGCCAATCGGTGATTTTACCAATGTAACCTTTAACTTGTCTGCCATTGTGCTTCCTCCCCTCAACCGAGAATCTCTTCAACAGATTTTCCACGGAGTCTTGCGACCTCTTCCGGAGACTTCATCTGCTTCAGTGCTTCCAGTGTGGCCAGGACAACATTCTGCTTGTTGTTCGAACCAAGTGACTTTGTACGGATATTTTTCACACCCGCAATCTCCAGGACGCTGCGGACCGGGCCGCCGGCGATGATACCGGTACCTTCCGGAGCTCTCTTCAACAGAACGCTCGCGCCGCCGAATTTTCCGGTCATATCATACGGTACGCTTGCCTCTTCGCTGAGCGGAACAGACATCATTTTCTTCATAGCGTCCTCTTTGCCCTTACGAATCGCCTCCGGAATTTCTACTGCCTTGCCAAGTCCGGCGCCAACATGGCCATTGCCGTCCCCGACTACCACAAGAGCGGTAAAACGCATGGTGCGTCCACCCTTTACTGTCTTGGATACACGCTTAATAGCCACTACCTTATCAGTCAGTTCTTCTCCGAACTGCTTCGGGTCAATGATCTCACGTTTCATGTGTTTTTCCTCCTCTTAGAATTCCAGTCCGGCTTCTCTTGCCGCCTCAGCCAGTGCCTTCACCTTACCCTGATAGATAAAACCGCCTCTGTCAAAGACCACTTCCCTGATGCCCTTTTCCAGTGCTCTCTCGGCAATCACCTTGCCAAGGTATGCAGCTGCTGCTACGTCATTGGTCTTCTCAAGCTCTGCTTTTACTTCTTTCTGAAGGGTGCTGGCAGACACAAGAGTATTTCCTACCGTGTCGTCAATGATCTGAGCATACATATGGTTGTTGCTCCGAAATACGGCAAGACGCGGTCTTTCAGCGGTGCCGCTGAAACGATTGCGAATTCTTTTGTGTTTATTCAAACGAACTTCTGTTCTTGATTTCTTACTAACCATTTTCGCACTCTCCTCACTTATTTTTTACCAGTCTTACCAACTTTGCGTCTGATCACCTCATCCGCATACTTGATGCCCTTGCCCTTATACGGCTCCGGCTTTCTCTTTTCCCGGATTTCCGCCGCATACTGGCCGACCTTTTCCTTGCTGATACCAGATACGATGATCTTATTGCCATCCACCTTGGTCTCGATGCCTTCCGGGTCTTCCATATCTACCGGATGCGAATAGCCGAGTGTAAGGGTCAGCTTCTTGCTCGATTTTGCCGCTCTGTAGCCAACGCCGTTGATTTCCAGAGTCTTGGTGTAGCCTTCGCTTACACCGACCACCATGTTGTGAATCAGTGTTCTGGTAAGTCCGTGGAGAGATTTCATCTTTTTCAGATCATTCGGTCTGGAGACGATCACATGACCATCTTCCACTTTAATATCCATTTCCTTCGGAAGCGCCCGTACAAGCTCTCCCTTCGGTCCCTTGACCGTTACTACATTTCCTTCCGCGACCGTGACAGTGACTCCTGCCGGGATCGCAACTGGCATTCTGCCGATTCGTGACATGCCATTTTCCTCCTTACTTAGATTTTCGGAAGGGACTATGCGCCCCCTCTGTTTTCAGTAAAGGTCACATATTTGCGCAGCAAATGTGTGACGCAGAATGTTCCGATTTACGCAGTAAATCGAGAACACCCCAGGCCGCCGCCGTAGGCGGTGGCTCATCTCTACCTTTCGCCAACGTTCTGGGTTTACCACACAAACGCCAGCACTTCGCCGCCTACCTGCAGCTTTCTTGCCTGCTTGTCTGTGATGACACCCTGGTTTGTGGACAGGATCGCGATTCCCAGACCGCCAAGAACTCTCGGAAGCTCATCCTTACCTGCATATACGCGCAGACCCGGCTTGGAAATTCTCTTCAGGCCGGTGATGACCTTCTCATTTTTATCAGCGCCGTATTTCAGCGTGATATGAATGGTCTTGACTACTCCGTCTTCTTTCAGATCATACTTCTTGATATATCCCTCGTCTACAAGGATATCTGCGATCGCAATCTTAATCTTGGACGCCGGTACGTCTACCGTGTCATGCTTTGCTGTATTTGCGTTGCGGATTCTTGTGAGCATATCCGCAATCGGATCTGTTACTGTCATGTAAGTTTCCTCCTCATTCTTCAGACTTTACATGTTATGTCGTATATTTGCGAAGCAAATGTACGACGCAGGCCGAGCCATTGCGCGAAGCGCAATTATGCACGGCGAGGCTCTCCTTTTCTGTCGTAAAACCCGCCAGGGTTTGCGACGCAGGCCACCGCATTTATGCGATGGCTCTCCTTTATTTTTACCAGCTTGCTTTCTTTACTCCCGGAATCTGGCCTTTGTAAGCCAGTTCACGGAAGCAGACACGGCAAATACCGTATTTTCTCAGTACAGAATGCGGACGTCCGCAGATTCTGCAGCGTGTATACGCTCTTGTAGAAAACTTCGGCGTACGCTGCTGTTTAATTTTCATTGAAGTCTTTGCCATGGAACTTCCCTCCTACTTCATAAATGGCATATTGAACAGTCTCAGCAATTCTCTCGCTTCCTCGTCGGTCTTCGCGGTGGTTACGAAAATCACGTCCATGCCGCGCACCTTGTCGATCTTGTCATACTCGATCTCCGGGAAAATCAGCTGTTCCTTAATGCCCAGTGCATAGTTTCCTCTGCCGTCAAATGCGTTCGGATTTACACCTCTGAAGTCACGGACACGCGGCAGCGCGAGATTGATCAGGCGGTCTACAAAATCATACATCTTCTCACCGCGAAGCGTTGTCTTGCAGCCAATTGCCATGCCCTCTCTGATCTTGAAGTTCGCCACGGAATTTTTCGCTTTCGTCTTCACTGCCTTCTGGCCAGTGATAATCTCCATATCGCTGACAGCGGAATCCAGAGCCTTGGCGTTTTCCTTTGCTTCGCCGACACCCATGTTGACTACCACTTTCTCAAGCTTCGGGACTTCCATGATATTCTTATATCCAAATTTTTTGATCATAGCGTCTACGATCTCATTCTGATATGTCTCTTTCAGTCTGCTCAACTTGTGCACCCTCCTCTCTCAATTAATCAATGACGTCTCCGGTAGCCTTTGCTACACGGACTTTCTTATCTCCATCCATCTTAAAACCGATTCTGGTCGCCTGACCCTTATGGAGATACATCACATTCGACGCGTCGAGAAAGGCTTCTTTCTGTATAATGCCGCCCTGCTGGTTCGCCGCAGACGGTTTCGTGTGCTTCGTCACCATGTTAGCGCCTTCAACAAGGACTTTGCCTTCCTTTACTGCCAGAACCTTGCCTTCTTTGCCTTTATCCTTGCCGGCGATTATTCTTACCTGATCGCCTGTTTTAATCTTATTCATGTTCCGGTCCTCCTTATAATACTTCCGGTGCCAGAGAGACGATCTTCATAAACTTCTTGTCACGGAGCTCACGCGCTACCGGCCCGAAAATACGGGTTCCTCGCGGAGTGAGGTCATCTTTGATGATGACTGCCGCATTCTCGTCAAATCTGATATAGGAGCCATCCTTGCGGCGGATGCTCTTTACGGTCCGAACCACAACTGCCTTTACCACGTCGCCTTTTTTGACAACGCCGCCTGGCGTTGCATCTTTGACCGTAGCAATGATCGTATCGCCAACTGACGCATATCTTCTGGTGGAACCGCCCATAACACGGATGCAGAGGATTTCCTTCGCACCGGTATTATCTGCTACTCTGAGTCTGGTTTCCTGCTGAATCATGCCGATATACCCCCTCTGTTATTTAACCTTCTCAACGATTTCCACAAGTCTCCATCTTTTATCCTTGGACAGAGGTCTTGTCTCCATTACCTTTACTGTATCGCCGATATTGCACTCGTTGTTCTCATCGTGCGCTTTCAGCTTATATGTCTTTTTCACGATCTTATTGTAGAGCGGATGCATTACGTGATCCTCTACAGCCACAACGATCGTCTTATCCATTTTATCGCTGACAACCTTACCCGTACGGGTTTTTCTAAGATTTCTTTCCACGGAAATTCTCCTTTCTTCTCCCGGAATCACTTAAAATCACGCATTCGCCTTTTCCGTGATAACAGTCTGGATTCTAGCGATGTTCTTGCGAACCTCTTTGATTCTGCCCGTGTTATCCAACTGATTCGTCGCGTTCTGGAATCTCAGATTAAAGAGTTCCTTCTTAGCAGCTACCAATTCTTCCTGTAATTCCGCTGCGGATTTATTCTTCAAACCATCTACATACTTCTTACTCTTCACTGTTATCACCGCCTTCTAAGTCTGCACGAGAAACGATTTTACATTTGCAGGGTAATTTGTGCATAGCGAGACGCAGCGCCTCACGGGCAACATCATCCGGTACTCCGGCCAGTTCAAACATAACACGACCCGGCTTTACGACTGCCACCCAATACTCCGTGGTACCTTTACCAGAACCCATTCGGGTCTCAGCCGGCTTCGCGGTTACCGGCTTATCCGGGAAAATCTTAATCCATACTTTACCGCCACGCTTGATGTAACGGGTCATTGCCACACGGGCTGCCTCGATCTGATTGGACTTGATCCAGCACGGCTCAGTCGCCACAAGGCCATATTCACCGTAAGTGATCGTGTTGCCCCTTAAAGCCTTTCCTTTCATGGAGCCACGGAAGTCTTTACGATGTTTTGTTCTTTTCGGCATTAACATTATTTATCGCTCCCTTCTTTTTTAGATGGAAGTATTTCGCCCTTGTAGATCCATACCTTTACGCCAACTTTGCCGTATGTGGTGTTTGCCTCGGCGAATCCATAGTCAATATCTGCTCTCAGTGTCTGAAGCGGAATCGTACCATCGCTGTAAAACTCGGAACGGGCCATATCCGCGCCGCCCAGGCGTCCGGATGCTGCGGTCTTGATTCCAAGCGCACCAGATTTCATGGTTCTGCTCATCGCAGACTTCATCGCACGGCGGAAGGAAACACGGTTCTCCAGCTGGGCCGCAATATTCTCAGCTACAAGCTGCGCATCCTTATCCGGTCTCTTGATCTCTTTTACATCTACAATCAGCTTCTTTGAAATCATCTTCTGGAGGTCTGCTCTGAGCTTCTCAATCTCAGCGCCGCCTTTGCCGATCACAACGCCCGGCTTCGCCGTATGGATGATCACCTTTACCCTGTCAGACGCTCTTTCAATCTCTATCGTAGAAATGCCTGCGCTGTACAATCTCTTTTTCAGATATTTGCGGATCTCATGATCCTCTACAAGGCAATCAGCGAAATCGCCCTCTGCATACCATTTGGAATCCCAGTCTTTGATGATACCCACTCTAAGACCATGTGGATTAACTTTCTGTCCCATGCCAGTCCTCCTTACTTCTCATTCAGCACGATTGTGATGTGGCTCATACGCTTCTCAATGCGGTATGCTCTGCCCTGTGCTCTCGGTCTGATTCTCTTCATTGTCGGACCCTTATTCGCGTAACACTCCTCGATATACAGGTTCGAAGCGCTCAGGCCATTATTATTCTCCGCGTTCGCGATCGCGGACTTAAGCAGCTTCAAAATAACTTCTGATGCGTATCTTGGATTGTATGTCAGAATGCCAATTGCGCTCTGAACATCTTTTCCCCGGATGGCATCCAAAACGTAGCAGGCCTTGCGGGTAGAAACACGCGCATAGGAAACCTTTGCGGACGGTCTCGTATCCTTTTCGGCATTTCTCTCTCTCTTGATCTGGGATCTATGTCCTTTTGCCATTGGATTTATCTCCTTTCAAATACTGTTCCGATTCTTCTTATACCTAGCGCGCGCGGGACTTCTTCTCGTCCTTGCCATGTCCTCTGTAAGTCCGCGTCACCACAAACTCGCCAAGCTTATGTCCAACCATATCCTCTGTGATATATACCGGAACATGCTTTCTTCCATCATGGACCGCGATGGTATGCCCAACCATCTGCGGGAAGATCGTGGAGCGGCGTGACCAGGTCTTGATCACCTGTTTGCTCCCCGAAGCGTTCATCGCATCTATTTTCTTCAGCAGACTCTCATCAGCAAACGGTCCTTTTTTCAGTGAACGAGCCATTGTTTACCTCCTCATATTTTCCTATCTATATCATAAACGACTCCCTGTCGCTTATCCTGCCGCAACCGCGGGCTGCCGGGCAGCCCTTCGCGCGGGTGCATGCATCTTAGACTGCCTTGCCGTCTCTTCTTCTTACGATCAGCTTATTGGAAGCTTTCTTCTGCTTTCTGGTCTTCAGACCCTGCGCAGGCTTGCCCCATGGAGTGCTCGGACCCGGACGTCCTACCGGAGCTCTGCCCTCGCCGCCGCCATGCGGATGGTCATTCGGGTTCATAACAGAACCACGTACCGTCGGGCGAACGCCCATATGACGCTTTCTTCCGGCTTTCCCAATATTGATCAGGTTGTGTTCGCCGTTTCCTACGATACCAACCGTCGCGCGGCAGTCCGCCGGGACCATTCTCATCTCACCGGACGGAAGTCTCAGAGTCGCGTACTTTCCTTCCTTCGCCATCAGCTGAGCCCCATTACCGGCTGAACGAACCAGCTGTCCGCCATGACCCGGATAAAGCTCTACGTTGTGTACCATGGTACCAACAGGAATCATGGAAAGCGGCAGGCAGTTGCCCACACGAACTTCTGCTTCCGGTCCGTTCATAACCGTCCAGCCTACCTGCATACCCGCCGGAGCGAGAACGTAGGACTTTTCGCCATCTGCATAGCAGATCAGGGCGATATTCGCAGAACGGTTCGGATCGTATTCAATACCGAGAACCTTTGCCGGGATCCCGTCCTTATTTCTCTTGAAATCTACCAGTCTGTATTTTCTTCTGCTGCCGCCGCCATGATGTCTTACTGTGATCTTACCCTGGTTGTTCCGGCCCGCGTTCTTTTTAAGAGATACGGTCAGAGACTTCTCAGGAGTCGTCTTGGTGATCTCTGAAAAATCAGAACCGGTCATATGCCTTCTGGAAGGCGTATATGGTTTATAGGTTTTGATTCCCATAATGTTTCTCCTTTCTTCGTAAGGAACAGCCTGTATTGTTCCTTCGCACAGCCGTCCGATTGCTTAAAAAGCTTTCTGCACGGCCGCTGCGTCTATTATCCTGCCTCATGGCAGATAGTGTACAACGCGTCGGAGCGTGTCCTTCATCTGCAGGAAAAAACCTTTCGCCCCGCGTCATAAACGGACTTTACAGTCCCTCGAAAATCTCGATGTCCTTGCTGTCTTCCGTCAGCGTCACAACCGCCTTCTTGGTCTTCGCGGTCTTTCCGTATGTCATCCCGCGGCGCTTTGGCTTGCCAGACAGATTCATGGTGTTGACCTGCTTTACCTTCGCACCGTCAAACATCTTCTCCACAGCCTCTTTTACCTGAGACTTTGTCACATCCGGATGTACCAGGAATGTATACTTTTTCTCTGACATCGCGTTCATGCTCTTCTCTGTGATCACCGGTTTCAGGATCACGTCATAATACTTAATATCAGCCATTACGCGTACACCTCCTCGATCTTCTCCACAGCCGCCTTCGTGGCCACTACCGTATTGTATTTCAGAATATCATATACATTTATCGTATTGATCAGAGCGGTCTTTACATCCGGAAGATTTCTTGCGGAAAGAACCACATTCTTATCGTTATCCTCAAGCACCAGAAGTGCCTGGTCTACCTTCACAGCATCCAGAACAGCCTTCATGTTCTTCGTCTTGATCTCAGAGAACTTCAGCTCATCAATCACAATCAGCTTGTTCTCCTGTACTCTGGAGGTCAGTGCAGACTTCAGAGCCAGTCTCTTTTCTTTCTTGTTCATCTTGAACGTATAATCTCTCGGAACCGGTGCGAATACAACGCCGCCGCCCTTCCACTGCGGAGCACGGATTGAACCCTGTCTCGCGTGGCCGGTGCCCTTCTGTCTCCACGGCTTCTTTCCGCCGCCGGAAACCTCAGAACGGGTCTTCGCTTTCTGTGTGCCCTGACGCTTCGCTGCCAGCTGGCTCACAACCGCGAGATGTACCAGATGATCATTGACTTCTACGCCAAACACGGCGTCGTTCAGTTCCATCTGGCCTACTTCTTTGCCTTCCATATTATAAACAGATACGTTTGCCATCTGTGTTCTCCTCCTTTCCTGTCAATAGGCTTACTTACCGGACTTTACGGTATTCTTTAAAGTAACAAGTGCTTTCTTCGGTCCGGGAACAGCGCCCTTTACCAGAATCAGATTCTCTTCTGCATCTACACGAACGATCTCAAGGTTCTGAACGGTCACCTGCTCGCCGCCCATACGGCCCGGCATCGCTTTGCCCTTAAATACGCGGCTTGGATCAGAGGAAGAACCGTTGGAACCCGCGTGACGATGATACTTGGAACCATGCGCCATCGGTCCTCTGTGCTGTCCATGTCTCTTGATCGCACCCTGGAAGCCTTTGCCCTTGGAAACGGCGGTCGCGTCAACCTTCTCGCCAACTGCAAACACATCAGCCTTGATCTCCTGTTTCACTTCATAGCTCTCAGCGTCATCCAGTCTGAATTCTCTGACGTATCTCTTGTAAGAAACGCCCGCTTTGTCAAATGCGCCCTTCTGCGGCTTATTGACAAGCTTTTCTCTCTTGTCCACAAAGCCAACCTGAACTGCGCTGTAACCGTCCTTCGCTACTGTCTTGACCTGCGTCACCACGCATGGCCCGGCCTGAAGAACCGTTACCGGAATCAAAAGTCCGTTCTCGTCGAAAATCTGTGTCATTCCGACTTTGGTTGCTAAGATTGCCTTCTTCATTCCTTTACCTCCTGTTTTTCTACAGCGGATTGCGTGCAAACAATTCACATCGCAATCATCCTAGTCAACAGCTATCTCAACCTGAATAGGATTTGCCTCATTACCAGCAGCAGAATTATTTCTGCTTCATCTTGATATCAATGTAAACACCCGCCGGCATCTCCAGTCTGGACAGTGCATCTACTGTCTTCTGAGTCGGTGCGATGATATCAATCAGTCTCTTGTGTGTTCTCTGCTCGAACTGCTCTCTGGAGTCTTTGTACTTGTGTACCGCACGAAGGATGGTCACTACCTCTTTCTTCGTCGGGAGTGGCACCGGTCCGCTTACCTGTGCTCCATTCTTTTTTACAGTTTCGATGATCTTCTTTGCGGATGCATCCACCAGCTGATGGTCATACGCTTTCAGTGTGATTCTCATTACCTGAGTTGCCATAAAAAAAGTCGCCTCCTTATTCGCACTTTTATGGAGAACCACGTCAGTAGGATTTGCGCTCTCGCGCGGACGTGGTCTGCGCCGCACACCTGATCTCCAGATACACGACGTGCTTCAGTACGACAAGCGGTGACTGTACACTCACCCGTGCGTGTCATGCGCCCGCACGGTATCCGGTTGCTTATTTACCGGAATCATTAAAATTTTGTACAGTGACTTGTCGCCAGCTTTCATAACCTGACATTCGCTCCACGGAAAAACCTGCGGCGCACACCGCAGCAACCTCACGCTTCTACGCTATCAAGGCCACAACCTCAGCCATTATAAAGGAATTTCCCGGGGATTGCAAGAAGTTTCTTCCTGAAATTTTTATTTTTCACACAGAAAAATTGTATTTTTTTCAAAACATTTCTCCCATGTCAATTTTAAGATACAAACGACAAAAGGGGATAATGCCAAAGCAGGAAGCAAATGCCCCGAGTTTTTACACTTCCCAGCGTCCGGAC